>JAQGOF010000124.1 GCA_028293745.1 Gammaproteobacteria bacterium
TTCAACTTGTTGAGGAACATCGCCACCGTCTCCAGGTAGACATCCTCGTTGGCTTTCTTGCGGAAGCCGTGGCCTTCGTCCTTCGCGGCCAGGTACCAGACCTCGGCGCCCTTGCTCCGCATACGCCACACGATCTGCTGTGATTCCATAGGCGGGACCCGCGGATCGTTCATTCCCTCGACAACCAGCAGTGGCCGCCGGATCAGTGCCACCTTGTTGACGGGCGAAATCTGGTTGAGGAAGGCGCGCATCTTGGGATCGCGCTCATCGCCGTACTCCGCGCGCCGCAAGTCACGTCGATAAGGCGCAGTGTTCTCCAGGTAGGAGACGAAGTTGCTGATGCCAACTTCATCCACGCCACCTTTCAACCTGTCGCCGTAGGCTGCAAGAGAGGCGAGCGCCATGTAGCCTCCGTAGGAGTCTCCCATCACAACCACGTGCTCGCGATCAAACATCGGCTGCAGCCCCAGCCACACGATCAACGAGCCGATGTCCTTGACCGCATCCTCGCGCAGCACGCCATTGTCCAGCTTGAGAAAGGTCTTGCCGTATCCCGATGAGCCGCGCACGTTAGGTGCTATCACCGCGTACCCAAGCTCGTTGACGAGGAACTGCACAAACGGGTTCCAGGCCGCACGCGCCTGCGACTCGGGGCCACCGTGGATGTCTATGAGTACGGGATGCGGGCCGGGGCCGCGCGGCCTGTATAGATAGGCTGAAATCATACGTTGACTGCCGGCAACGCGGTCCCATGTCGGATAGCGCACCAGCTCCGCGGGGGCAAAATTGGCTACATCGACCGCGCCTACTTCACTGCGTGTCCAACGCTCGAGGGCACTGTGATTCAGATCGTAAACATAGACGTCTCGCGGCGATTGCGCCGACTCGGCTGAAAAGGCCAGCCGCCGGCCGGTCTTGTCGAAGCGAATGTTCTGGACGCGGCCATCGGGCACGCCCACCGGAGCCTGTTCGAGTTTCTGGAGGGTGTCGAGGACTGTCAGACGGCTGCGGCCGTCTTCATTGGCAACGTACGCAAGGTATCGGCCATCCACACTGACATCGAAGTCTTCGATGTCCCACTGAATCTTGTCCGTAAGCTTGCGGACCTCGTGCGAGACGGGGTCGAGATAACGCAGTTGCGCGAACTCTCCATCCTCGTCGGAGGCCATGTAGATACCGCGTCCGTCGGGAGCAAACTTTGCTGAGCGGATGCCGATCTTCCGTCCGCTCGCGTCCACGGGCGTGAGCGTGCCGGTGTAGACGTCTGCAATGAAAAGATAGCTCTCGTTGATGGAAACGTACTTCCACAACAGGAGCTTGCGGTCATCCGGCGACCAGTCGAGCGGGTACCAGCTGTCCTGCTGGCCGCCGGCTACCAGCCGAGGCGCATGGGTCGAGCCGATGTCCGTGACGTAAACGTCATAGCTGATGCCATCGCGCTCGGTTCCGAAGAACGCAACTCGTTTACCGTCATTTGACCAGACCGGGCTGCCGTGCAGGAATTTTCCCTGGGTGAGCTGCTGGACATGAGCGCTCGAGGAGTAGTAATAGATCTGAGCGTTCTCGTCGCCGCCCAGGTCCTTGAGGAAGACGAATGCGTTACCTTGTCCATTGGTGGGAGCGACGCGCGGAGCCTGGGCGGTGCTGACGGGATCCGGGTAGAAGGTGAGCTGCTCGCGCATGCCGAGGGGCGTCGCGATCCGGTGTACCTGTTCGACGTCGCCGAAGCGCGTGGACACGAGCATCCCGCCATCGGGCAGCCAGTCCAGGAAAGTGGCCTGGCGTGATTGTCGATACAGTCCCAATCGCTCGGTCAGCTGGGCATCGCGCGGTGGGATGCCCTCGAGAATCAGATTGCCATGCTCCTGGCGCACGGGCGCTGGCTGAGCCTGGCTTGGAAATCCCGCCAGCGCCCAAACAGCAGCGGCGACACAGGCGGTGGCGGCAGGGGCGAAAGTCCCGGAGCGGTTTGGTTGTCCCATCTGTCGGAAAGTCGAGATTGTCGGAAGGTGGCTATGGTGCCCGAAACACATTCGTCCATGAACTCAATGTCCGCGAAGCCGAGAATTACTCGACATCCTGACGGAATTTCTGCCGTGGATGCTGAATATGTGCATCCCGGACACGCGGCTGTGCACATTATTCGGCATAACGGGCGGGGGGCATTCGTCGACACTGGAACGAACTATTCAGTTCCGTATCTGCTCGCGGCACTCGAGGATCTGGGTGTAGCGCGTGACGCAGTCGACTATGTGTTTCTGACACACATTCACATGGATCACGCGGGCGGAGCCGGATTGCTCATGCGGCAACTGCCGAACGCGCGTTGCCTCGTGCATCCGCGGGGTCTGCCTCACATGATAGATCCGTCGACCGTGGTTGCCGCATCCCAGGCTGTATATGGCGAGGAAAACTTTCTTCGTCTCTATGGCGATGTCCTGCCGGTCGCGCGCGAAAGGATTGTCAGTGTGCCGGACGGTTTTCGTTGCGAGCTGGCAGGGCGCGAGCTCGAACTGATTCACACACCTGGCCATGCGTTGCACCACTACGCCATTGTCGACCGCGCACATGCCTGCATATTTACCGGCGATACGTTCGGCATTTCCTATCGAGAGCTCGATACGCCCCAGGGGCCCTTCATTCTGCCGACGACCTCGCCGTCGCAGTTCGACCCTGACCAGCTCATCAGCTCAATCGACCGGCTGATGTCCTACGCGCCGGAGTCGATGTACCTCATGCACTACAGTCGGGTAACCGGTACACCGCGGTTGGCTGAAATGCTCAAGTCGCAAATTCGCGAGTTCGTGCGGATCGTGCGGGACTGTGAAGCGTCGCCGGACGCTCACAATGCCATTCGCGCCGCGATGCTCCAATTGTGGCTGAAACTGCTGCAGCAACAGGGCAGCACGGTGGCGGCGGACGATGTGGCGAAATTACTGGAAACGGACCTGGAGCTGAACTCGCAGGGTCTGCTCCTCTGGTTCGCACGGCAGCGCAGAAGCAACTTGTCGGACAGGCTTCCGGGGGTGCGGTGATGGAATCGTTCAGGGCGTTCCGGATTCACGAAGAGAGCAAAAAGATCGTTGCGCGGTTCGAGCAGCTGAAGCTCGATGACCTTTCGCCAGGGGATGTCGTGGTGCGCGTAACGCACTCGGACATCAACTACAAGGACGCCCTGGCTGCGACCGGCGCGGGAAAGATCCTCCGGCGCTATCCGCTGGTCGGCGGAATAGATTTCGCGGGTGTCGTCGAATCGTCCGCTGATTCGCGCTATTCAGCCGGTGACCCGGTACTCGTCACCGGATGTGGCCTGTCCGAAACGCATGATGGAGGATATGCCCAATATGCCCGGGTGAAGGGTGACTGGGTGATCCCGATGCCACCGGGGCTCGATGCGGCCGCGGCGATGGCGCTCGGGACTGCCGGATTTACGGCGGCGTACGCGATTCACCGGATGGAGCAGAACGGTCAGACGCCGGAGCGGGGGCCGATCGTTGTTACGGGCGCCTCCGGCGGAGTGGGCAGCATTGCCATCGATATGCTTGCTGGCCGGGGCTACCAGGTGGTAGCCGTGAGCGGTAAGGCGTCGTCGTCCGACTACCTGAAGACCCTAGGTGCTGCGACCATCCTGCTGCGCCAGGAGATCGACTTCGGGTCTCGCCCGCTGGAGGCTGCGCGGTTTGCCGGCGCGATCGACAACGTCGGTGGCGAAATGCTGACGTGGCTGACTCGCACTGTGGATTTCTGGGGCAACATTGCCAGTATTGGCCTCGCGGGGAGCGCTGAGCTCAAGACCACCGTGATGCCGTTCATCCTGCGTGGCGTAAGCCTGTTGGGCATCAATTCGGGTGCGACGCCGCGTCCTGCGCGTCTCGAGGTGTGGAAGCGTATCGCGACCGATTTGAGACCTCGGCACCTGGACCGCATCGTGACGCGCACCATCTCCTTCGACGATCTGCCGGGTGCCTTCGCGGCCTACCTCGACGGCAGGGTCACCGGGCGGACTGTTGTGAAAATTGCTAAGTGAACTTTCACTACAAACTGCAATGACGATGGTGCCTGGGTAGACTCACCGGTAGACAACCTACTGGTGAGTTTACTTCGAGGTCCCCCATGTCCGACGCGCCCTCCGCCGTTCCCAAACCCAAAAAATCGGTCGCGCTCTCCGGAGTTACGGCGGGCAATACCGCGCTGTGCACGGTAGGGGTGACGGGCAATGACCTGCACTACCGCGGGTACGACATTCTGGAGCTCGCGAACACGTGCGAGTTCGAGGAGATTGCCCATCTCCTGATCCATGGGAAGCTGCCTACGCGGCCGGAGCTGGATGGCTACAAGGCGAAGCTCAAGTCCCTGCGGGGGATTTCCGCCGCCGTGCGCAACGCCCTGGAAACACTACCCACGGCTGCTCATCCGATGGATGTGTTGCGCACCGGTGCGTCAGTGTTGGGGTGCGTGCTGCCGGAAAAGGATGATCACAATGCCGGCGGCGCCCGGGACATTGCCGATCAGCTGATTGCTTCGTTCGGCTCGATGCTGTGCTACTGGTATCACTACAGCCACAATGGGCAGCGCATCCATGTGGAGACCGAGGACGACTCGGTCGGTGGGCATTTCCTGCATCTCCTGCACCGGCGGCAACCCTCTCCTTCCTGGGTACGTGCCATGCACACCTCGCTGATCCTGTACGCCGAGCATGAGTTCAACGCCTCTACCTTCGCTGCGAGGGTGATTGCGGGCACGGGTTCGGATATGCATTCGTGTATCAGCGGTGCGATTGGGGCCTTGCGTGGGCCCAAGCATGGGGGCGCGAACGAGTTCGCGTTCGAGATCCAGAAACGTTACGAGACGCCTGATCAGGCGGAGGCGGACATTCGTGCGCGCGTGGAGAGGAAGGAGGTCATCATCGGCTTTGGCCATCCGGTATACACCATCTCCGACCCACGTCATGAGGTGATCAAGGAGGTCGCCCGGCGGCTGTCGCGCGAGGCCGGCGATATGAAGATGTTCAACATTGCCGATCGGATCGAGTCGGTGATGAAGGCGACGAAGAAGATGTTCCCGAACCTCGATTGGTTCTCGGCCGTCTCGTATCACCTGCTGGGGGTGCCGACGGCGATGTTCACACCGCTGTTCGTGATTTCCCGCACGACGGGGTGGGCGGCGCATGTGATGGAGCAGCGGGCGGATGGGAAGATCATTCGGCCGGCGGCCAATTATGTTGGGCCGGAGAATTTGCGGTTTGTGCCTATTGATGAGAGGACGTAGGACGGCGGGGTGGCGTTTGCGTCGGATCCTCGGGTCAGGGACCTAAGTCGCCGCGTGCCGCAACTTGATGTTGCTTGCGTCGCCGGAAGGCTTCGGCCGTCGGATGTGTACAATCAACTCTTGGGGTGGCGCTGTCTGATTCTGTTGGGCAATCCGTTGCTTCCAGTCCGGATTGAACTCGGCGTAGATGGCGGGCGAAAATAGCGCGGCCGTGACTATCTCATCGGCACGTATGGCCAACGCGAAATGCGACAGCCAATCGGCTGGCAGGCCCAGTTGCATCGCTCTGCCGTGTTTCAGAGTCGAATAGACTGCCTCGTAGTCAGTAGTCAGATTCAGCCGACCCTCTGGGTCGCGATGGCCGCTGAGTATGGGCAGTAATGGCACGACCACGGGCTCTCGAATCGGGTCGGGAGCTGCAACGATGAGTCCGATGTATACTTTGCTCGTGTTGAGAGTCAGCGAGACGGGGAGACGATCCTGCTGTGCCTGCAGCAGGAACCTGTAGAAAGCGCCGAGGCTCCTCTGCTCAGCCCAGCGTCGAGGGGTGAAGACATTCGACACGGGTCCACAGACCGCGCCGAGCAGTAGCGAATAGATTGCGGTGACTACCCATTCCACTCGGCGCGTCAGCTCGGGCAATGCCAATCCGGACTCTACCTTCAGAACAGGTCTGACGTACTCAATCAGCGCTGCGTCAAAATTCCGGTACGCGGGGAAATGCCCGACGAGTACGATGCGCAATGCAAGCGCGATCGAAAAGAGGAGCGCTCCGCCCAGCGCCGCTCGGAAATACAGATGGTGACCGTCAACTCGTCTCGTCGTAAACCGGGTCCCACGCCAAACATACGCGAAGCGGTAGCCGCCGAGTAACGAAAGCAGGAATGCAGCAGCGAGATCCATATCTGCTCGCCGACGTAGATGGCATCAGTCTCTGCATCGAATTTTTCAGTTTGGGTGTTTTTGTTCAGCGCCTGCACTCGGGCCTACGCCCGCCTTTTTGAATTCCTCCAATCGCGGAAAAAGAATCTTTTCGTATTCGCTGGGTGGAAACGATGACAGTCCATCGGAAGTGTAATGTATCTCTATGCCCTGACTCGTGTACTCCGTACCCCCGGGCGTAAAGAGCTCTATGAATCGCTTGATACGTCGAAACCAGTTGCTGCGCATCGTTTTACCTTGTGGGAGCCGTGGATCGGGGAAATCCTAGCACGGTGTTACGGCGCATGGGGAAGGCAAAAGCGGGTGGAAATCAACATTTTTGCTGGGACTTTGTTTAGCGCGGACGAGTGTCAACACGTTGTTTTGCGACGTCGGGCAAGACGCTTGTGGCGCGTGTGAGGGGGCACGCACTTTCGGACACTTGTCGGTAGCAGATAGAAAAAGGGCCGGCAGATGGAGGTCCATCGGCCGGCCCTTGAGTCGGGTGCGGCGGGCACCGCTGCGGAGGTCGCGGTGCCCTGGCGGGGGTGTTAGCCCACTCGCACCGGTACGAACAACCGCGTCTCACCGCGCTGTACGAGCAGCGCAACATGGTTCTTCGACTTCTCAACCGCCTTGCGCAGATCGGCGACGCTCGATACCGGGGCTCCATTGGCGGCGACGACAATATCGCCCTGCTGGAGTCCGGCGTCAGCCGCGGGGCCGCGAGCCTGTTCCACGAGCAGGCCACCCTGTGTGTTGGCCTGATGCTGCTCCTGGCTCGTCAGTGGCCGCACCGCGAGGCCCAGCTTGCCGCTGGCCTGCGGGTGATCGGTGTTGGAGGCCGTGCGCTTGTCCTCCATCTCGACGAGCTTGACGCTCACTTCGCGGGTGGAGTGCTGTCTCCAGACTTCGAGCTTCACGCTCGTTCCGGGCGCGAGGCCGGCAATCACGGCGGGCAACTCGTTGGACTGCTTCACCGGTTCGCCATTCAGCTTCAGGATCACATCCCCGGGCTCAATGCCGGCACGTTCGGCGGCACCGCCCTTCTCGACGCTGGATACCAATGCGCCTTCAGGTTGTGGCAGGCCGAAAGAGTCAGCCAAACCCTGGTCAACGTTCTGGATCACTACACCGAGCTTGCCGCGCGTGACATGGCCGTGCGCCTGCAACTGCTGGCTCACGCCCATGGCGACGTCGATGGGAATCGAGAACGACACGCCCTGGTAGCCACCCGAACGAGTGTAGATCTGCGAGTTGATCCCGATGACTTCACCGCGCATGTTGAACAGTGGGCCACCCGAGTTACCGGGGTTGATCGGTACGTCTGTCTGAATGAACGGGACGTAGCCGGAGTCAGGGAGCGTGCGTCCTTTTGCACTGACGATACCCGCTGTCACGCTGTTCTCGAACCCGAACGGCGCGCCAATCGCGACGACCCATTCGCCGACCTTCAGGTTGTGCGTGTCACCGAGCTTCACAGTCGGCAGGTTTTTCGCGGGAATACGGATGACAGCGACGTCGCTCTTTGTATCCACGCCGACGACCTTCGCCGTGTACTCACGACGGTCGGTCAGGCGTACTGTGACTTCGCTCGCGCCGTTAACGACGTGGGCGTTGGTCAGGATCGTGCCATCGGAGCTGACGATGAAGCCGGAGCCCTCACCATGCATTGGCCCCTGCTGGGGCGGCTGCATTGGGAAGCCGCGGAAGAACTGTCCGAATGGATTTTGGCCGCCACCGAACGGGTTCTGACCTTGCGGGCCCTGACCCTGTGGGCCTTGACCCTGTGGGCCCGAGTCGTCGCCGTCGTCGGAACCCTCGTCGCCTTGGCTGTAGGACGCGGGAACCTTCGATACGACACTGATGTTGACGACCGCAGGGCCGTAGTTCTGCACCATCGTGCTGAAGTCCGGGAGCACTGCATTCGGATTGCCCGTCGCGGGTGCGCTCACGGTGGGCGCTGGTTTTGTGACGCTCGCCGGTGCTGTGCCGGGACCGGCGCCAAGCGCATACAGCGCGCCTACGGGCGCCGCGACAGCTGCGGCGCCAACGACGGCGGCGTACAGCTGATTTCTAACGAAACCTCTCGCGGTCATTGTGATCTCCATGCAAATGAATTCGGGTGAGCCGTAGGGCTTCCGTGGAGGCGAAACCATAGGCAGGTAGACTTAAGAGAGGCTTAAGGCGGAAAAAGCGGCCTCACGTCAGGCACTTACCGGAGCAGCAGCGCAAGCGCAGCTGGATCAGCCTCGCGCGGGCGGAAAGGAAATTGTGACAGCCAATCCCTGATGATTCGGGCCGGTGTCGAGCGCAATGGACGCGCCATGTGCGTCGGCGATCGCCTTCACGATGGACATCCCCAGACCACTGCCCGGCGGGGACGTGCCCGGCGGACGATAGAATCGGTCGAACACGCGCTTGTGTTCCTCAGGCGCTACGCCGGGCCCTGTGTCTACGACTCGCAGCACTGCGCCGCTGTTGCTGTTGTTCGGATCGGCGGACTCCTGTACCGAGAGGTCCACTGTTCCGCCAACAGGTGTGTAGCGGACTGCGTTGTCGACCAGGTTGCGCACGAGCGTGCGCAGAGCATCGGGATCGCCAAGAACGTATGCGGGTTGTGAGGCGGAAATACCCAGATCGATTTTGCGGGCGTCGGCCAGAGGCACCATTTCAGCGACGACCTCGCGCGCCAGGTCATCGACTCGGAGTCGCTTGCGGATGACATCGGCGCGCGGCTCCTGGCGCGCGAGCGAGAGCAACTGTTCGACCAGCCTGATTGCACGTTGCACTCCCGCCGAGAGCTTTTCCATCGCGTCTGCGCGTTCTGCTTCGTTCGTGGCGCGGGCAAGTGTCCCCATCTGCAGGTGCAGCGCAGTCAGCGGCGTTCGCAGCTCGTGAGCAGCGTCCGCCATGAAACCGCGCTCACGTTCCAATGCGGCCCCGAGCCGGCCGAGGAGGTCATTGAGTGCCCCGACGAGTGGCTGCACTTCGCTGGGCAGATGCTCATCCGGCAACGGGTCGAGCGCGGTCACTTTGCGGGCCTTGACCAACTGTGTGAGTCGCTTCAGGGGCTCCAACGCGCGTCCGACGGCGAACCAGATGAAAATCACCAGCACCGGCATCAACAACACGAACGGAGTCAGTGTCCGCAACGCGAGGTCCACCGCCTGCCGCGCGCGAACCCGCATGGGCTGCGCTACCTGGATGACTTTCGTAGGCGCCTGCACGCCAAACACCCGCCAGCGGCCCTCGCTCGTGACGACTGTCGAAAAGCCGATCGTCGTCACGGCCGGCAGGACAGCGTGCGGGCGTGATAAGTAGACGCGCACACCGTCGAGGGTCCATACCTGGACGACGAAATCGTACTCCGCGCTGGTCTGCGGTATTTCCGGATTCAACATGTATTCGACTGGCTGATCACTCAAAAGCAGTGCTGTCTGCCGCAAGTGATAGTCGAAGAAGGCGTCCGCCTCTACTAGCGCATTGCGATAGACAAACCAACCGCCGGCCGCGCCCACCAGCAACACTCCGCCGAGCAGCCAGACGAGGAGGCGCGCACGAAGCGAGCTCACAGTGTGAGCCCTTGTGAGCGCGGCTGGCTTCGGTTGGCGCTTGGGCTTGGCGCACGGGCAGGCGCGAGCGCGGGAGCCGCGCGATCGGGGCAATGCCCGAATTTAATCCGTGAGCGCGGCTGGCTGTGCCTGAATTTAGTCCGTGAGCGCGGCTGCCTCATTGTGCGGGCCTGACGCGATAACCGACGCCACGAACGTTCACTATGAAGTCGGCTCCCAACTTGCGCCTCAGTCCGTGGATGTGTACCTCCACAGCGTTGCTTTCGACTTCCTCGCCCCAGCCGTACAGCCTTTCCTCGATCTGCGCGCGCGACAGGATGTTGCCCGGCCGCTCCAACAGGAGCTGCAGGAGTGCGAACTCCTTGGGCGAGAGGGTGATTTCGCGGCCGCTTTGGGTGACCCGGTGGGTCGCGGGATTCAAGGTGACGCCCAGGTGTTCGACTTCGGGAATTGTGCGTCCGGACTTACGGCGCAACAGGGCCCTGATCCGCGCGGCCAGCTCATCGAGGTCAAAGGGTTTCACCAGGTAGTCGTCCGCGCCCGCGTCCAGTCCCTGCACGCGGTCGGATACGGCATCGCGCGCGGTGATGATCAGAACCGGCAGCGTCTCATGTCGCGCCCGCAAAGCTTTCAGCACCTGCAAGCCGCCTTTGCGTGGCAGGCCCAGGTCCAGCAGCAGGAGGTCGAACTGTTCAGTACGCAACACCCGATCCGCCGAATCGCCGTCCCGCACCCAGTCCACCGCGAAGCCATCACGCTTCAGGCCCGTGCGGATCGCTTCCCCGATCATGGCGTCATCTTCAACGAGCAGCAGTCTCACAATCCGCCTTATCCTTACCTATCGCTGGCCGTGGCTGGAGCCGTTCTTGTGAGCATAATGCAACGCCTGGTTCAGGACACTGCGCGCCTCGGTGTCACGCTGACTGAGCCGGATGCCAATCGCCTGATCCGTCTGCTCGATGAGCTCGAGCGCTGGAATCGCACATACAACCTGACCGCGATCCGCAACCGCGACGACATGTTGACTCACCATCTGCTCGACAGCCTGTCCATTCACCCGGACCTGCGCGGGACGACGGTGGCCGATGTGGGCACTGGCGCCGGGTTTCCCGGCCTGCCGCTCGCCGTGGTCAATCCCGAACGGCGCTTCACCCTCATAGACTCGAACGGCAAGAAGGTCCGCTTTGTGCAACACGCTGCGCGCGAACTGGGGCTGGAGAATGTTGAGGGATTGCATGGGCGTGTGGAGGCAATGAGGGCACGGCCGTTTGACACTGTCGTTGCGCGTGCGTTCGCCGCCTTGCCGGAGTTGGTTGTCACTGTGGCCCCGCTGTGCGGGCCGCAGACGCGTGTGCTGGCGATGAAGGGCAAGTGGCCGCAGAACGAGATCGACGCGTTGCCTGCAGGGTGGCGGCACCAAGAGTCACGCGAGCTGACGGTCCCGGGGCTGGATGAATCACGGTGTGTTGTCGTGTTGGAGCCTGTCATGACAGGCTAACGGGGTGCAGTGCTGGGGATTGTGGCCAACGGCAATGCGGTTGTTTCCTTGATGACAGCCAGCGCGATGGAGGAGTTCACTGACTGCACGCCTGGAAAGCGTGACAAGTGGTCCAGGAAGAACGCCTCGTACGCCTTGATGTCCCGGCAGACGATCCGCAGCAGAAAGTCCGTTTCGCCCATGAGCGTGTAGCACTCGAGGATCTCCGGATGCTCGCGCACAGCTTGTTCGAACTTCAGAAGGGCGTCGCGTCCGTGGCCTGAAAGCTTTACGTGCGAGAACACCATGACGTTCAAGCCGATCTTCTCGCGGTCCAGCAGCGCTACCCGGCGCTTGACGACACCGAGCTCCTGAAGCCGACTGACCCGCCGCCAGCAGGTCGAAGGGGTAATGCCCACCCTCTCGGCGACATCCGCTGCGGACAGGTCGCCGTGCTGCTGGAGCACATCGAGAATGCGGATGTCGCCGCGATCCAGCTCAACTTGCATCGTCTATCTCACTCTGAACCCCAATAGTGAGATGGATGGTTCACCAGAAGGGGCTCAAGAGCAACTTTTGTGACGCGACGTGCACTATGCCCCGGGTAGGCTGGGCCCTATGGATATATTCAGCATGCGGGAATTCGATGGTCATGAGCGGGTGGTCTTCGGGCACGACGAGGAGACCGGTCTTCGTTCTATCATCGCGATCCACTCCACGGCACTCGGGCCGGCAGCGGGTGGCTGCCGGATGTGGCCTTACGGCTCGACTTCGGAGGCGGTCACTGACGTGCTGCGCCTCTCGCGTGGAATGAGCTACAAGAACGCGATGGCTGGCCTGCCTTTCGGCGGCGGCAAAGCAGTGATTATCGGGGACTCGCGCAAGGCGAAGTCTGTGGAGCTGTTTCAGGCCTACGGGCGGTTCGTCGGCTCATTGGCTGGGCGCTACATCACTGCTGAAGATGTAGGCACGACCACCGCTGACATGGAGCAGGTCGCGCGCGTGACGAATTTTGTCAGCGGTCTCGGCCGCAAGCCAGGGGAGGCGGGCGGCGATCCGGCTCCGAAGACGGCTTTGGGCGTGTTTTTGGGCCTCAAGGCGGCAGTGAAATTCCGTTTCGGCCGTTCGGATCTCGAGGGGCTGAGGGTCGCAGTCCAAGGGGTCGGTGGCGTTGGTTACCACCTGTGCCGGTTGTTGACAGCCGAAGGTGTGAAGCTTCGCATCGCGGATATTCGACCGGCTGCCGCGCAACGTGCCAGCGACGAATTCGACGCGGTGGCCGTGCCGGTGGAGTCCGTTTTGTCCGAAGAGGTGGACGTGCTGGCCCCGTGTGCATTGGGCGCGGTTTTCAATGCGCAGTCGATCCCACTCATCAGGGCTCGCGTCATTGCGGGCGCGGCGAATAACCAGCTCGCGGAGGAGAACGACGGCACAGCGCTGGAGCTTGCCGGCGTGCTGTATGCGCCCGACTACGTCATCAACGCTGGTGGGATTATCAGCGTCGCGCGGGAATATAACGGTGGTGCGACGGAAGCCCAGGTTACGAGCGAAATTCACGGGATTCCCAGGCGATTGATGGAGATTTTCGAGCGGGCGCGACGTGACGGCCGCGCGACGAATACGGTTGCGGATCAGATGGCCCAGGAGCGGATCGGGCGCGGGGTGGCGCGGCTGGTGGCCTGACGCTACCAGAACGCCGTAGATCGTCCTTCTTACCGGCTTCTTACCGGCGCGAAGCGCCGCCACTCTTCGCGGGTCGCCCCTTGGGCGATCCCGCCAAGGCGTGGGCCGCAGGCCCTGAAAAGTCAGCTTTCCCTGCCACCCGCTACCCCGCGTACACTCTCGACCCATGAAAAGGGTCATCGCGGTAGCGAACCAAAAGGGCGGCGTCGGCAAGACGACGACGGCTGTCAATCTTGCCGCTTCACTTGCGGCCACCAAGCGGCGAGTGCTGCTGATCGATCTCGATCCGCAGGGCAACGCGACGATGGGCAGCGGCGTCGACAAGTCGCAGCTGCAGACGAGCTCGTGTGAGGTGCTGCTCGGCGAGGCTGAGATCAGCTCGGCGCTGGTGAGTGTCGAGCCGGGCGGATTCGTGCTGCTGCCGGCAAATCAGGATTTAACGGCTGCGGAAGTCCGTCTGCTGACAATGATGGCCGGGCGTGAGACGAAACTGCGCAACGCCATCGCCTCGCTGCGCGAGTCTTTCGACGTCATCCTCATCGACTGTCCTCCCGCGCTCAACATGCTGACGGTGAACTCGCTGGTTGCAGCGGACAGCGTGCTGATTCCAATGCAATGCGAGTATTACGCGCTGGAGGGTCTGTCGGCGCTCCTCGCCACCGTTGAGCAGATCCGCGAGGCAGTGAACCAAAGCCTGGAGCTCGAAGGCATCCTGCGGACGATGTTCGATCCCAGGAACAATCTCGCCAACGAGGTGAGTGCCCAGCTGATCATGCATTTCGGCGACAAGGTGTTTCGCACGATCATCCCACGCAATATCCGGCTAGCTGAGGCTCCGTCGTTTGGAAAGCCCGTGTTGTTTCACGACAGGGAGTCACGGGGAGCGCTGGCGTACCTCGCGCTTGCGGGGGAGATGATTCGCAGGGAGGAAGAGGAGCGGGAGCATGCGACCGCTGCGGCGGCAGCTGGCGGCGCGGCTGGCTCTGACGCGCGTGATGCCGGAGCGTCCGAGGCCGGGTCGCGCTACGCCGGTATGGGTAACCCCGGTGTGCCCGACGCCGATCCGGGCAACGCCGGTACGGGAGACACAAGGATGGGCGACGCAGGCACACGCGACGCCGGAAGGTCCCACGGTGTGCGCCAAGAGACAGTTTCTCCAGGCAGTGAGGCGAACGAGTCCGCTACTGGATCGATTGCGTCGGAGGGCACCGAAGATGCCCCGTTCGTTTCCGATCCGCATACAGTCCAGAGCGACAGCTAGTCGCCAGAGCGACAGTCACCCGTGCCGGGCGGCCTCCCTCTCGCTATGATCCCGGCCATGATTCACAAGAAACCAACGCTGGGGCGGGGCTTGGCGGACCTCCTGGGGCAGGGCTCGTCCCGTGCTGCCCCTGTGACGGGAACGAATGGACCTGCCGCGGTGCCGGCTCCGGTTGGCGAGGAGCTGGCCAGGCTGCCTCTGGATCTCCTACAGCGCGGGAAATATCAGCCGCGCGTGGACATGCGGCCCGAGACGCTGCAGGAGCTGGCGGATTCGATCAAGGCGCAGGGTGTCGTTCAGCCCATTGTCGTCCGTCCGATCGATCTTCCCGCAGCGGGCCCCGGAGCCGCGGCAGGAGTGAGCTCGGGGGCGGGCCGGTCGCAGCGCTACGAGATCATTGCGGGCGAGCGGCGTTGGCGCGCTGCGCAAATGGCGGGCCTCACCGACATTCCTGCGGTCATCCGGCGCATCCCGGACGAAGCGGCGATCGCGGTGGCGCTGATCGAAAACATCCAGCGTGAGAATCTGAATCCTCTCGAGGAGGCGCGCGCGCTGGAGAGGCTGATCAACGAATTCGCGCTGACGCATCAGCAGGCGGCCGAGGCCGTTGGCCGCTCGCGTGCGGGCGTCAGCAATCTGCTCCGGCTGCTGGAGCTTGCGCCGGAAGTGTCGGAACGCGTTGAAAGGCGCGAGATCGAGATGGGCCATGCGCGTGCGTTGCTAGCGCTCTCAAATC
The DNA here is from genome assembly GCA_028293745.1 of Gammaproteobacteria bacterium. Lineage (GTDB taxonomy): Bacteria > Pseudomonadota > Gammaproteobacteria > Steroidobacterales > Steroidobacteraceae > 13-2-20CM-66-19. Next base: position 14,922 of record JAQGOF010000124.1, read on the forward strand.
GTAAGCACCAGGTGGAAATCTCGGCGCTCATCGTCAAGAAGGGGCTGTCGGTACGTGACACCGAAGCGCTCGTGCGGCGAATGCAGCAGTCCCCCGCGGCCAAGCCCGAAGAAAACTCTCCAGGTGACCCGAACGTAGACCGTCTCGAACAGGAATTGGCTGAGAAGCTTGGCGCGAAGGTTGCGATCCAACATTCGACCGGTGGCAAGGGCAAGCTGGTGGTCAGCTACAACAGCCTCGACGAGCTCGACGGCATCCTCGCCCACATCCACTGACATAACCCGCGGTGGCGTTCGATTGGGGAAACAACCCGCGGCGCCACGACGGCGTCGGCAAACGTCTCCGCGCGCCACACGTAAACCATTGATTTTTAGTGCCTGGCACCCATCTATGGAACAGTTTCGGCAAGCGTGTGGTGACGGGATGACCCTCTCCTCTTACCTTGTGGACTGCCGCGCGCGTGGTCTCTATAATCCGCCGGCTTTTTGGCCGGGCTTTGCAGGTCCGGCCTCGTGCCAAGTACAAAGCAAATGCCTCGTCAGACATCTGACGTGTGGCTTGTGCGGCGTTCGCCCCTAAAGCGGGCCCCTAAGACGGGAATGCTGTGATCGCGATCGACCTGCCCAATCCGCGGCGGCTGGCTCTCAGCGTCGTGCTGGGCCAGACGGCCGTGACCGTCATCTGCGCGCTCGCGAGCTGGGCGCTCGCGGACTTGCACGCGGCGCTATCCGCGTTGCTGGGAGGCGGGATCAGCAGCATCGCGAGTCTCGCGATGGCACTGGTTGGCTTTGGTAAGGAGGCGGCGACGGATCCGCAGCGCGCGATACGCGCGTTCTTCGTCGGCGAGACGGCCAAGGTGGCCGTCGTGATCGTGCTGTTTGTGGTGGTGTTGAAAACGATGAAGGTTGTTCCGTTGGCGATGCTCGGCTCGTACATCGCGACCTTCATTGTGTTCTGGGTGGCACTGGCCAACGCGCTGCCACCGCTGGGTGGGTTGCGGCCGCGTGCGGACGCAGAGCGGCAACTATAGAGAGCGTGTGAGACGACTAAATGGCAGCAGAACAACCCTCGAGCGCGAACGAGTACATCCTCCATCACCTCACGTTCCTGCAGAACAAGGAACCGTCGGGCATCCTGGATTTCTCCGTCATCCATTGGGACAGCGTCTTCTTTTCCGTTCTGCTCGCCGTGGTGTTCGCCGGCTCGTTCTATCTCGCCGCGCGTAAAGCCACGTCCGGCGTGCCGACGAAGTTCCAGAACTTCGTGGAGCTGGTCGTCGAGTTCGTCGACAACCAGGTCAAGGACACTTTTCACGGTACCAACAAGCTGCTGGCGCCGCTCGCCCTGACCATTTTCTGCTGGGTGTTCCTGTTCAACGCCATGGACATCCTGCCGGTGGACCTGCTGCCGGCGATTGCCCACAGCGTTGGAATCGAACATCTGAAAGTCGTTCCCAGTACGGACCTGAACATCACGTTCGCGATGTCTCTGAGCGTCTTCGTTCTCATCATCTACTACAGCATCAAGATGAAGGGTCTTGGCGGGTTCCTGGCAGAGTTCACTCTGCAGCCGTTCAGCGCCAAGAATCCCATCCTCAAGGTGCTGCTGGTGCCTGCCAACCTGATTCTCGAGATCGTGCCGTTCATCGCGCGCCCCCTCTCTCTGTCGCTGCGCCTGTACGGCAACCTGTTCGCCGGCGAGATGATCTTCCTGCTGCTCGCGGTCCTGACACTGAAGGGCATGGAGCAGCTGGGGTCGGCCGGCGGGTGGGCGTTGTTGGTCGCGCAATTCGTGCTCGCGCTGGTGTGGGCCGTGTTCCACCTGCTTATCATCACGCTGCAGGCCTTCATATTCATGGTGTTGACTGTCGTGTACCTGGCCATGGCCCACGAGCACCACTGACACCACTACAGGTTCGTTTCACCAATAACGTTTGCGCATCAGTTTCGTCTAGGAGGGTTGAATGGAAAATATTGCACATGTCCAGGCCATGACCGTGCTCGCGGTGGGAATCATCTTCGGCATGGGCGCGCTTGGCACCGCCATCGGCTTCGGTATTCTCGGCGGCCGGTTCCTCGAAGGCTCCGCGCGCCAGCCTGAGCTGTCGCCGATGCTGCAGGTCAAGATGTTCATCGTCGCGGCGCTGGTCGACGCGGTCGCCATGATCGGCATCGGTTTCGCGCTGTTCTTCACGTTCGCGAATCCGTTCACCGCCGGGCTGACGCACTGATAGTGCAGCTGGCACTCACGCTGGTCAGGAGGCAACCGTGAACATCAATCTCACGCTCATCGTGCAGATGATCGTGTTCATCGTGCTCGTCTGGTTCACGATGAAGTTTGTGTGGCCCATGATCCTGGGCCCCATGGAAGAGCGCGCGAAGAAGATCGCAGCAGGGCTCGCCGCGGCCGAGAAGGGGCGGGAGGAGCTGGCCCAGGCTCGTGACCGGGCCGAAGCCATCGTGCGCGAAGCGCGGGAGCGCGCGACCCAGATCATCGATCAGGCGCAACATCGCGCCAACGATCTGGTCGAGCAGGCCAAGGGAACCGCCACGGCAGAGGGCCGGCGCCTCGTCGAGGCGGCCAAACAGCAGATCGACCTGGAAGCCTCGCATGCACGTGAGGCCCTGCGTCGTGAAGTGGCTACGATTGCCGTCAGCGCCGCATCGAAGGTGCTGGAGCGGGAAATCGACCCGCGGGCACATGCGGATCTGCTCAGCAAACTGGCGACACAGATCTAGGACGGGCTCAAGCCGATGGCTGACAAGACCACGATTGCACGACCTTACGCGAAAGCCGCGTTTGAAGAGGCGAAGGCCAACAACCAACTCGCGCCGTGGTCCGAGACGCTGCGAACCGCCTCTATCGTCGTGCAGGATCCGCGAGTGAAGCGGCTGCTCGGGAATCCAACCGTCAGCAACGCGGAGCTGGCCAAATTGGTTGCTGACCTCGCCGGCCCGAAACTCGACGGGCAAGGCCGCAATTTCGTCCAGACGCTCGCGGAGAACCGGCGTCTCGCCTACCTCCCCGAGATTTCGACTCTGTTCGATGAGCTGAAGGACGAGGCCGAGGGAGTGATCGACGTGACGGTCACTTCCGCCGCACCGCTCGACAAGAGCCAGCGTGAGGCGCTGACGGCCGCCCTCCAGCGCCGCCTGAAGCGGCAGGTCCGTCTGCACACCGAAACCGATCCGTCCCTGCTCGGCGGCGCGGTGTTGCGGGCAGGGGATCTGGTCATCGATGGCTCGGTGCGCTCGCGGCTGAACCGCATAGCCTACGAGCTGACTGCTTAAAAATTCTGTAACAGGACAACATATGGCGATCAAGGCAACCGAGATCAGCGATCTGATCAAACAGCGGATCGAGAGCTTCAAAGGCGTCACGGAAGCCCGCAACGTCGGCACGATCGTGTCGGTCACCGACGGCATCACGCGCATTCACGGTCTGGCCGATGCGCGTTACGGCGAGATGCTCGAGTTCCCTGGCAACACCTACGGCCTGGCGCTGAACCTCGAGCAGGACTCGGTCGGCGCCGTCGTGCTGGGTGACTACAAGCATCTGTCCGAAGGCAATACCGTGAAGACGACGGGCCGCATTCTCGAAGTCCCCGTGGGTCCCGAGTTGCTCGGCCGCGTGGTTGACGCGCTGGGACAGCCGATCGATGGCAAGGGCCCGATCAATGCCACGCGCACCGCTCCGATCGAGCGTGTGGCTCCTGGCGTCATCTACAGAAAGTCGGTCAGCCAGCCGGTTCAGACAGGTTACAAGGCGGTTGACTCGATGGTGCCGATCGGGCGCGGACAGCGCGAGCTGATCATCGGCGACCGTCAGACAGGCAAGACTGCGCTGGCCATCGACACGATCATCAACCAGAAGTCTTCCGGCATCAAGTGCGTGTATGTCGCGATCGGCCAGAAGCAGTCAACAATTGCCAACGTCGTGAGAAAGCTCGAGGAGCACAACGCCCTCAAGCACACGATCGTGGTTGCAGCCTCCGCATCCACTCCCGCGGCACTGCAATACATTTCCGCGTATTCCGGCGTGACCATGGGCGAGTACTTCATGGACAACGGTGAAGACGCGCTCATCATTTATGACGATCTGTCGAAGCAGGCTGTTGCGTATCGCCAGATCTCGTTGTTGCTGCGCCGGCCGCCAGGTCGCGAAGCGTTTCCTGGCGACGTGTTTTATCTACACTCCCGTCTGCTCGAGCGCAGCGCTCGCGTGAACGAAGAGTATGTCGAGATGGTCAGCAAGGGAGCTGTGAAGGGCAAGACCGGCTCGCTCACGGGTCTGCCAATCATTGAGACACAGGCCGGTGACGTGACGGCGTTCGTGCCGACCAACGTCATCTCGATCACCGACGGCCAGATCTTCCTCGAGACCGACTTGTTCAATGCGGGTATTCGTCCTGCAATGAACGCGGGTATCTCAGTGTCGCGCGTCGGTGGCGCTGCGCAAACGGACATCATCAAGAAGCTCGGCGGTGGTATCCGTCTGGCACTCGCCCAGTATCGTGAGCTCGCGGCGTTCTCGCAGTTCGCCTCCGACCTCGACGAGGCCACTCGCCGGCAGCTCGAGCGCGGCCAGCGCACGACCGAGGTCATGAAGCAGAAGCAGTACGCGCCGATGTCGGTCGCCGAAATGGCCCTGACCATCTATGCCGTCAACAACGGCCACATGGACAAGGTGCCGCTCAACAAGATCGTGAATTTCGAGGCGGGTCTGCAGGCCTTTGCGAAGTCCAACCACAAGCAGGTGATCGACGCAATCAACGCCACTCCGAAGCTCAGCAAGGAGAACGAGGCCGGGTTGAAGTTGGTTATCGAGCAGTTCATCGCCACCGGGACTTACTAGGGTAGATCCGCGATGCCCGGCACAAAGGAAATCCGCACCAAGATCGCGAGTGTGAAGAGCACTCAGAAGATCACGAAGGCCATGCAGATGGTGGCCACCAGCAAGATGCGTCGTGCACAGGACCGTATGAAGCTGGCGCGTCCTTATGCGCAGAAGATGCGTAACGTGATCGGACATCTTACCGAGGCCAATCCCGACTATCGGCATCCGTTCCTGTTGGAGCGCGAGCCCAAGGCGGTCGGTATTGTCGTAATCTCGACGGATCGCGGGCTTGCGGGTGGGCTCAACGCCAACATCTTCAAGCGCGTGATTTTCCTGATGCGCGAGTGGCAGCAGAAGGGTGCGCAGGTCAGCCTGTGTGTCATCGGAAGCAAGGGGCTCGCATTTTTCCGCCGGCTGGGCGTGCCCATTCTGGCCAATGTCTCGGGACTCGGCGACCGGCCGCACATCAAGGACCTCATCGGCTCCGTGAAAGTGATGCTCGATGCCTACACGGAAGGCAAGATCGATCGGGTATTCATGGTGAACGCGAAGTTCGTGAACACCATGACGCAGCAACCTGTGGTCGAGCAGCTGTTGCCCGTGCAGCCCGTGGACACGGAAGGCCTGCAGGAGCATTGGGACTACATCTATGAGCCCGATGCGAAAGACATTCTCGACGGGCTCTTGATGCGCTACGTCGAGTCACAGGTGTATCAGGGCGCCGTTGAGAACGTCGCCTCGGAGATGGCCGCGCGCATGGTCGCGATGAAGTCTGCCTCCGACAATGCCGGCAACCTGATCGGCGAACTGCAACTGATTTACAACAAGGCCCGCCAGGCCGCGATCACGAAGGAACTGTCAGAAATTGTGGGTGGTGCAGCGGCGGTATGATTTTTCGGCGCGTAGCGCCGCTATATGTAGGGGGTCGCGCGAAGCGCGATCCCCCTGAGAAGTTGGCCGCAGGCCATGAGAAGTGCGGCTGCTGTCTGATTTGGAGATAGGTTTATGGCAATGTCTGAAGGCAAGATCACGCAGATTATCGGTGCCGTCGTGGACGTCGCTTTTCCGCGTGACTCCATCCCGAAAGTCTACGACGCTCTGAAGCTGAAGGATGTGGACCTCACGCTCGAGGTTCAGCAGCAGCTTGGTGACGGCGTGGTCCGTACCATCGCCATGGGCGCCTCCGAGGGACTCAAGCGCGGTCTCGCGGTGACTGGCACAGGCGGACCGATTTCGGTGCCCGTGGGCAAGGCCACACTCGGCCGTATCATGGACGTGCTGGGCAAGCCGCAGGATAACCGCGGCGATGTCAAAGCTGCGGATCACTTGCCGATTCACCGCGCGCCCCCGGCATTCGATGAGCAGGCGGGTGGTCAGGACCTGCTGGTCACGGGCATCAAGGTTATCGACCTGCTCGTGCCGTTCGCCAAGGGCGGTAAGGTCGGTTTGTTCGGCGGCGCCGGCGTGGGCAAGACCGTCAACATGCTCGAGTTGATCAACAACATCGCCAAGCAGTACAGCGGTCTGTCGGTGTTCGCAGGTGTCGGCGAGCGTACTCGCGAAGGTAACGACTTCTATCATGAGATGATCGAGTCGGGCGTTATCGACAAGGACAACCTGTCGAACTCCAAAGTCGCGATGGTGTACGGCCAGATGAATGAGCCGCCAGGTAACCGCCTGCGTGTCGCGCTCACGGGTCTGACGATGGCCGAATACTTCCGCGACGAGAAGCGCGAGGACGGCGGTCGCGGCCGTGACGTGCTATTTTTCGTGGACAACATCTATCGTTACACGCTCGCAGGTACTGAAGTATCGGCGCTGCTCGGACGTATGCCGTCCGCGGTGGGTTACCAGCCGACACTCGCAGAAGAGATGGGCGTGCTCCAGGAGCGCATCACTTCCACGAAGACCGGATCGATCACGTCGATCCAGGCCGTGTACGTTCCTGCGGACGACCTTACGGATCCGTCGCCTGCTACAACATTCGCGCACTTGGACGCTACGGTCGTGTTGTCTCGCCAGATTGCATCGCTGGGTATTTATCCTGCGGTCGACCCGCTTGACTCCACCAGCCGCCAGCTCGATCCGCTGGTTGTTGGCGAAGAGCACTACAACACCGCTCGCGGCGTGCAGGCCGTTCTGCAGCGTTACAAGGAGCTGCAGGACATCATCGCGATCCTGGGCATGGACGAGTTGTCTGAGGAAGACAAGCTGTCCGTGTTCCGCGCGCGTAAGGTGCAGCGCTTCCTGTCTCAACCTTTCAACGTCGCAAAGGTGTTCACGGGCCAGGACGGAAAGATCGTCCCCCTCAAGGAGACCATTCGCGGCTTCAAGGGCATCATCACTGGCGAGTTCGATGCGCTCCCCGAGCAGGCCTTCTACATGGTCGGCTCGATCGATGAGGCGGTCGCGAAGGCGAAGACGCTGCAGTAATCGCTGGCCGTCTAGCGACAACAGCTTAGGAAAACACAAGCATGGCGGAAGCACACACGATCCAGGTCGACATCGTCAGCGCAGAGGGCGAGCTGTTTTCTGGCGCTGCCACGATGGTGTTTGCGCCGGCGTCGCAGGGTGATTTGGGAATTGCTCCGCGGCATGCACCGCTGCTCACGCTTCTGAAGGCGGGCGAAGTGACCGTGCAGACACCGGAAGGTGAAAGGCACCACTTCTTCGTCGGCGGCGGCGCTTTGGAAGTGCAGCCGAACAAGGTGACGGTGCTGGCCGATACGGCGATCCGTGCGAAAGATCTCGATGAGGCAGCCGCTCTCGAGGCCAAGCAGCGCGCGGAAGAAGCGCTGAAAGATAAGAGTGGCCACATCGACCAGGCTCAGGCGCTCGCCGAGCTGGCCCGTGCCGCCGCTCAGCTGAAGCTCATCGAGCGGCTGCGCAAAATACGGAGCTGACCGCGAGCGCCCTGGAACCTCACAGCCTGCGCTCCGGGTTGCTCCGGAATCTGGGGAGCGGGTTTGCGCTGCTCGTCCTGCGGCGGCGCTCGCCCGAACACTTCGCTCGCACCTTCGATCAGCTCGCCGCACTGCTGCTGCTGAACCTGTTGGTCTGGGCCGGTCTGGACACTCTGCACGCCGAAACCGGCTCCGAGCTGCGACTGGACGGGCTGTATGGCTGGTCGTTCTACCTGCTCATCGCGTTGTTCGGCTGTGCGCTCGTGGCACGCGCTTACTCCCGCCAGGCGGATACCCGCTCTCTATTAATACCCGCCCTCTCTGTCTCGCCCTACGTTCTGATCCTGTTCTGGCTGCTGAGCGACCTCTCGCAGGTCGAGAGCCGGCCGGGACTCGAGCTGGTGGCGGTTGTGCTGTATCTGATTCTGCTCGGGGTCCGTGTCATACAGGCCGCATACACGACCGCGCGAGCCAAGGCGGTCGTAGTCGCCATTGTGTTCATCATCGCCGCGCCCTTGATGTTGCGCACTCTGGATCTCGACACGCGGCTGTGGCTCACTGACGACGTTGACGAGGAACAGGCCGATGACAATTCCGGTGCGGAATCATTGTTGTACGACCAGCCCGCCCGCCTGGTCGCCTCTGTAGAGCACCTCGCTCCGCGGGAGCCGGGAGCTGCGAATGTGTTCTTCCTGGGCTTCGCCGGTGATGGCGAGCAGAGTATCTTCAAACGCGAGGCGCTGTTTGCGGAGACCGTCTTCGGCGAGCACTTCTCTTCGGATGACCGCGCGGTCGAGCTGATAAACGATGACGACGATCGGGATTCGTATCCCATCGCGAGCGTCTCGGGTCTTCGGCAGTCGCTGAAGCTGATCGCCTCGCGAATGGACCCGGAGCAGGACGTGCTCGTTCTGATGTTGACATCACATGGGTCGCAAGCTGGGCTTGCAGTGGTCAACGGTAGTCTGCCGCTGTTGCAGCTCAGCCCCCTCGAACTGCGGCACGCGCTGGACGAGGCCGGGATCAAATGGCGCGTGGTCATCGTGTCGGCCTGCTATTCGGGGGTCTTTCTCGATCCACTCAAGGGCGATGGGACGTTGGTCATCACGGCAGCCGATGCGGACCACAGCTCGTTTGGTTGCGACGACGACCGCGATCTGACCTATTTCGGCGAAGCCTTCCTGAAGGACTCTATTCCCACGACCCGGACGCTGGAAGAGGCGTTCAGGAAAGCGTCGAAGCTCATCGAGCAGCGCGAGACCAGCGAGCACAAGACTCGTTCGAATCCCCAGATGTCTGTGGGCGCACATATGCGCGAGAAGCTGATGGGAGTCGAGGGTGGTGGGGCAGCCCACCCGCCGGGACACATTACAACCGTCTTGAATCAGTGAGCACTTTCATGACGAAGCAAGACCCCTCACCCCGTGCTGTTCCCCTGTCCATCGTCATTCTGGCCGCGGGCCAGGGAAAGCGGATGAAGTCCGAGCTGCCGAAGGTGTTGCAGCCGGTCGCCGGACGTCCCCTTCTCAAGCACGTTATCGATGCTGCGCATTCTCTCGAGCCGACGGCGACTTATGTCGTTTATGGGCACGGGGGGGATCGTGTACGAGAAGTGCTGAAAGACGAGCAGGTTTCCTGGGTTTTGCAGGCCGAGCGGCTCGGCACCGGACACGCCGTCGCGCAGGCCACGCCTCAAATCCCCGACGATCACGTTGTGCTGGTGCTTTACGGCGATGTACCGCTCATCAGCCATGCAACGCTGGCTGAGCTGCTGACGCTCTGTGGACCCAAGCAGATCGGTCTGTTGACCGTGATCCTGGACGATCCGTCGGGATACGGGCGCATCGTCCGCAATGGGCGGGATCAAGTGCAGAAGATTGTCGAGCAGAAGGATGCATCGAGGAAGGAGTTGCAGATCGGCGAGTGCAATACGGGGTTGCTCGCCGCGCCCGCGAAGCTATTGAAGAAGTGGCTCAAGGCGCTCAGCAACGATAACTCGCAAGGCGAGTACTACCTGACCGATATCATCGCGATGGCGGTTGAGGACAAAGTGGCGGTCAATCCGCTTGTCGCACAGAACGTCGTCGAAGTTCTCGGCGTGAATGACAAGGTCCAACTGGCGGAGGTCGAGGCGGCGTATCGCGGTCGAGTTACGCGCGAGCTCATGTTGGCGGGAGTGACCGTTGCAGATCCGGCTCGCCTGGATGTCCGCGGGCCGGTCACGCACGGGAGTGATGTCTTTCTCGATATCAATGTAGTGCTCGAGGGCCGTGTGACGCTTGGCAATCGTGTGCGCGTTGGCCCCGGTTGTGTCATTCGCGATAGCGAGATCGGGGACGACACCGAGGTGATCGCTCATTGTGTCATCGACAGTACGGTGATCGGTGCCAATTGCATCATTGGGCCGTTCGCGCGGACCAGGCCCGTTTCGACGCTGGGGCGCGGCGTGCACATTGGGAATTTCGTCGAGGTGAAGAACGCGCAGATGGGGAATGACTCGAAGGCCAACCATCTGGCTTACGTCGGCGACGCGACGGTGGGCGAGCGTGTGAACATTGGCGCGGGTACGATCATTGCAAATTACGATGGCGCCAATAAGAACCGCACGACGATCGAGAATGATGTGCACACTGGATCCAACAGCGTGCTGGTCGCGCCGATCACCGTAGGTGCGGGGGCCACCATCGCGGCTGGTTCGACGGTGGTCAAGGAAGTGCCTGCGGGGAAGCTGACGGTGGCGCGTGCGAAGCAGGTCACAATCGAAGATTGGCAGCGTCCTACGAAGACGAAGAAATAGGCGTGGGTTAGCGGCGTCGGGTGCCGCCGTCGCACCAACACGCGCGTAAAACCGCATCAGAACCGCGTCAGAGCTGCGTAGATACTTGACGCAAGTCGGTTTGATTTGGCCTGAACACGCAGCCTAATCGCGATGTCGGCGCAATGCTGGGTCGCTACATTGCTCCAATCTCTCACCACGTCGGAGCAACATCATGACCATTAGTCAGACCGAAATACAGGCCATCAAACAGGCACTTCGGCAACTGTCCCGAATCGAGCGTGAAGATCTCGCAGAGTGGATCCTGGATGCGTCGGGGTTCGAGCTGCGGGTCGAAGAGACTGCGTTAGCCTACGGTGGCCCGCGCAGGCTCACGGTCGAAGAGTATCTTGAGCTGGATGAGGCGGATGGGGTCCGCTACGAATACGTGGCGGGCCAGATCTTCGCGATGAGCAGTCCGCTCATCCGCCACGAGGCGATCGCGGCCAATCTGGTGGGTCATTTTCACAATCAGCTGCGTGGCGGCCCTTGCAAGGTCTGGTCATCGCATACGAAGGTGCGGTTGCAAGTCAATCGGGAGGACATCCTCTATATGCCCGATGTCATGGTTGCCTGCGGCCCGTTCACAGACAAGATTCTGGACGAGAGATATCTGACCAACCCGTGCGTAGTGGTTGAAGTGCTGTCGGCGTCGACCGAAGCGATCGACCGGCGTGAGAAGGCGCTGAACTATCGCCACCTGCCTTTGCTCGAGGAGTATCTCCTGGTCGCGCAGCGATCTATGGAAGTCACGGTCTTTCGGCGAAGCGAAGACTGGAGCCCGCGGGTAATGACAGCCCCGGAGGATGTCTTTGATTCGCGTGCCGTGGAAGTCAAGATCTCGCTGGCCGACATCTACGATGGAGCCCGGTGAAGTGTCGCCCGTGCGGGCGAGGCGCATTTCTGCGTAAACACGCAGGCTAAACGAGCTGTGGCCCCGGGGGTGCGTCGCTACACTGCCCCCATCGACATGGACGTTGAGGCTGCAATCATGATTATTTCACTGGCAGAGCTTCAGGCCGACGGTCAGGCCTACATATCCGCGCTACAACAGGCAATCCGCAAGCTCACGCGCTTCCAGCGCGAGGAGCTGGCCGAATGGATGCTCAATTCTTCCGATTTCACCGACGGTGTTGCCGAGTTCAGGTCGGTTTACGGGCCGCCGGGCACGCGCCGGCTGCCCACAGTGGAGGAATTTCTGCTGATGGAGCAAGGCAGTCCCGTTCGCCACGAGTACGTGGGCGGCGAGATCTTCGAGATGCGGGCACCCATGCCCCGTCACGAAGTCATCGTTGGCAACCTGCTCGATCATTTTCGCACGCAGCTGGGTGTGGGGCCGTCCAAGGTGATTTCCTCGCACCTGGGATTGCGGCTGCAGGTCGATGGCTGCGACCTCTTTTATCGTCCCGATATCATGATTGCCTGCGGTCCTTTCACCGCTGAGGCACTGGATCTGCCCTATCTGACCGAGCCGTGCGTGATCGTCGAGGTCTTCTCGCCGGTGACCGAAGACATCGATCGGCGCGAGAAGCTTATGAACTATCGACGTATTCCGTCGGTTGAGGAATACGTACTGATCGCACAGCGGTCACTCGAGGTCATGGTTTTCCGTCGCAGCGATAACTGGAATCCCACTGTGTTGACATCACCCGATGATGTCGTCGAATCGCGCTCCGTTGAGCTGAGTATGACCCTCGAGGAGATTTATGAGGGCATCCGATGAAACTCATTTCAGCGTTGCAACGCATTTGTAGCACTGCTGGGCTAACCTCTCACCCGTTCCGAAGAGAACGCGCAGCCAGGGTGAGTGCGATGAGTGCGTTGGAAGAACAGCGCGCCGAATGGCTCGGCTCCCACTTCTGGAATCGGCTCGATCGGCTGGACGGTCGCCACCAGCGTGTCCAGTCTGAGCGCGAAGCCGTGCGTCGAAATCTGGAAAGAGACACGCCGAGAGAAGCCGACGAGCTTCGATGTGCGTGGCGCCGCTACTGCGAAGTCATTGCCGAGCTCGAGCAGACCACTGCCGAGTTCGAAGCGTTTCGCACGTTTACGGAGTGAGCAGTCCAAGACCAATGAGGCTGTTGTCTCGCCGCGCTCTGGAAGAGCTCGGCGCATTGCCACCGTGGCTGAAGGTTGATGTGAAGTAAACTCGCGCACTCGTGAAGTGAAGACCGCATAGTATGCGGTCAGCTTGCCGATAAACCATCATCCAATCCAGATTTGAATGGAGGGACAGGGGCACACATGAAATTCAGGATGCTACTCGCGGTCATTCTCGCCACCGTCTCAGCAGCCTCCGAAGCACAATCGGTAGTGCGGCCGCGGATCGTAGTGGCCATTTCCGTAGACCAGTTCTCGGCCGATCTATTTACCGAATACAGGCAACTGTTCAAGGCTGGATTGCATCGCCTGCAAACCGGCGTTGTATTTCCGGGCGGATATCAAAGTCATGCTGCGACCGAGACCTGTCCGGGCCACTCCACGATACTGACTGGATCTCGTCCCGCGCGCACCGGCATCATCGCTAACGAATGGTACGACCAATCGCTCAGCAGGGCGGATAAGAAAGTATATTGCTCGGAGGACCCCTCGCAACCGGGTTCCTCTTCAGCGAACTATACTGTTTCTGCGCAGTTCCTTAAGGCCCAGACGTTGGGTGACCGCATGAAGGCGGCCAACCCCGGCAGTCGCGTCGTGTCTGTTGCGGGCAAGGATCGGGCGGCGATCATGATGGGTGGCCACGCTATGGATCAGGTGTGGTTTTGGAGCGGGAAATCCTTCGTAACACTGAAGGGCATGGATCAGCCGACGCCTCGCATCGTCGAGAAAGTCAATGCCTCGGTAGCCGTTGCGATCGGCAAGCCCGATCGGCCGGTACTGCCGGAACAGTGTCGGGTCCGCTCGGTACCAGTGGCCGTCGCGGGTAAGACAGTCGGCGTTCCACACGACCGCAAAGCGGGCGATTTCCAAAGTTTCCGCACCTCACTGGCGTTTGATCGAGCGACGACCGATATCGCAATCGGATTGATTCGCGAACTCCATTTGGGCGCGAGCGAAGCGGCCGATGTGTTGTCAATCGGTCTTTCCGCGACCGATTACGTGGGTCATACATTCGGCACGGAAGGCGCTGAAATGTGCGCCCAGCTCTTGGGCGTGGATGAGAACGTTGGACGAATTCTGGCGGCCCTCGATGCCACGCGCCAGCCCTATGCCGTGGTGCTCACCGCCGATCACGGTGGCCATGACCTCCCCGAGCGTAATAAAATTCATGGATTTCTCGATGCCGCTCGCGTAGATGCGGCACTTCTGCCTGCCAACATGAGCAAGCAGCTCGCGGCGGAGTTTAATCTTCCGGAGCCCGTGCTCCTGGGTGTCGCGCCCTTTGGCGATATCTACCTTGCTCGAGGCATTTCCGACAATCTTCGCCCACGAGTGCTGGAAGCCGCGAAGGCACGCTATCTTGCACATCCACAGGTCGCCGCAGTCTACACCCCAGTTGAACTTCGCCGCCTGCCGTTTCCTTCCGGACCGGCCGATGAATGGTCACTGGCGGAGCGCTTCCGGGCGAGCTTCGATCCGGAGCGGTCAGGTGATCTCATCGTCGCGCCGAAACCTCACATAACACCCATCATCGACGTGAGCACATACGTAGCGACTCACGGTTCACCATGGAACTATGATCGAAGGGTTCCGATTCTCTTCTATCGACCCGGTGTCGCAGGCTTTGAACAGGCGCTACCGATCGAGACCGTCGACATATTGCCAACCCTGGCCGCGTTGATTGAGCTGCCAGTTCCGTCCGCCGAGATTGACGGCCGCTGCATTGACCTCGACGCCGGTGCGGCGGACAGCTGCGCATTTGAACGTCACTGAGGCGACGTGCATGAGAGCAGGCCGGCGGTCGAACCCGAGCAAACCTCGGGCCGTTGGGCATCAACTTTGCTGCATATACGCGCGCTCCTTTTGAGCTCCCAGGTCTTGGATCTTGGCTTCGCCCACTGGGGAATGCCGCTCGCTCCAGCATATTCCACCACGATTCCCATACCGCCCAGGCGATCGTCGTCTTCAAGATCCCCGAGAATCCAGACTCCCGGACGGTTCATTTCG
>JAQGOF010000129.1 GCA_028293745.1 Gammaproteobacteria bacterium
TTGTTCTCGGCGGTGCGGTCACCGCTCTCGCGCCCGGTATTGAGCACTCCACGCGGCTCAATCAGCAGCAGTTTGACTTCCTTTTCTGCGTAGGGCTTGTGCTCGACGCCCTTGGGGACAACAAACATCTCCCCGCTTCGAACATGAACGGCACCATCACGAAAATCGATTCTCAGATCCCCATCGATCACGATAAAGGTTTCGTCCGTTTCCGGGTGATCGTGCCAAACGAAATCGCCTTGGAGCTTCGCGATCTTGAATTGATAGTCGTTCATTTCTGCAACGACCTTTGGCTTCCACTGCTCGTCGAATAGCTGAAACTTGCTTGCGAAACTAATGGACTCGTAGCTCATGTGCGTTTTCTCCAGGACGTTCACCGACCCCGCCATTTTATCGCACTCCCGGAAGCCGGCCGCGGCTGTCCGCTGAACCCTGTCTCTCCAACCCCGCCCCGTCGTCCATCCCGGATCGCGCACCGCCGAGGCCGCTGATCCAGGCGCGGCAGGATTGTTGAACTTCCGGCAACCCGCCTGCACCATATCGGCTGAAATCCATAGGTCGGCGGGGCCCACTCGTGAGACTGGAATGCGGCATGTGCGCTGTTCGCGACTGGGAGTGGACGGACAAAGCCTCCCTGGTGCGGCATGCAAACAACAGGAACGTCTGGCGCAATCTGCTGGACCGGTTCCCACACCCTTTCACCGAGGCTGACGCGGAATCGTGGTTTGCTCTCGTTGAGACTATGTCACCGCGTACTCACTGGGCGCTCGACGTCGATGGGGAAGCCGTCGGTGGTATCGGAATTGAGCTAGGACACGGGAACTACGCCAAGACGGGCCACTTTGGCTATTGGCTGGGCGAGAGTTATTGGGGCCGTGGAATCATGAGCGCGGCGGTACGCGCAACTGTTGAATATGTGTTTTCACGTATCGACGTGGTTCGCCTCGAGGCACCCGTCTTTGAATGGAACCCGCCTTCGATGCGGGTGCTTGAGAAGTGCGGCTTCGTGCGGGAAGGCGTACTTCGCAGAAGTGCATTCAAGGATGGCCAGGTTATCGATACAGTGCTCTACGCTCGCATCAGGTAGCGTTTCGGTCTCATCGCATTTGTGCACTGCTGTAGCGGCTTGCGCCCGTGCCGCCCCCTCCGTCAGGCGGTTGCCGCATGCCCCGATGAGGCACTCTGCTCGTTGACATTACGACTATTCTCGTAATATCGTATAGTCATGAAGACTCCTGACGTCATTGAAGCGCTCGGCGCACTGGCCCACGAGCATCGCCTGGCGGTCTACCGACTTCTAGTCCAGCGCGGTCCGCAGGGCCTGCCGGCCGGCGCGATCGGCGAGGGCATTGGCCTCGTTCCCTCCTCACTGACCTTTCATTTGCAAGCCCTACAGCGTGCGGGCCTGATTCTTCAGCGTCGCGAAGGCCGTCAACTCATCTACAGCGCCGATTTTGATGCGATGAACGGCTTAGTTGGTTATCTGACGGAGAACTGCTGCGCCGGGAGCGATCAGGCATGCGCAACGGCGTGCAAGCCTGAAGCCACTCCCACCAAAATACGGAAACAACCTCGGAGAGTCGCATGAAACGCTTTCACGTCCACGTCAGTGTTGGCAACCTCGATGAGTCGATCCGCTTCTATTCGACGTTGTTTTCGGCACAGCCGACCATCCGGCAATCGGACTACGCCAAATGGATGCTCGAGGATCCGCGGATGAATTTCGCGATCTCGACGCACCGCCAACCAGTCGGCGTCAATCATCTGGGCTTCCAAGTCGAATCCGGCGAGGAGTTGCGGGCATTGCACACTCAACTACAGGCAGCTGACGCTCAACTGATCCAAGAGAACGATCAGCCCTGCTGCTACGCCCGATCAGACAAGTACTGGGTCACCGATCCGACCGGGATCGCCTGGGAGACCTTTCACACGCTCGGCAGCATCCCTGTTTATGGCGAAGATACACAGGTCTTCAATCACGGCGCTTCCATCGTCCCCGTCCAGAGCCAGGCGGCCACAGAGAAAGCGTGCTGCGTACCGGCGGGCAAGGCCGAATCCACCGCCGACCGGTCGAGCTGCTGTGCGGGATGAAATTCCATCGCTGCGGCGACGCATCCGACCCGGTCAATCGATCGACATGCCAGCGGTCTTCGCGCTACTGCAAGCCGCGAGACTGCCGACGGCTGACCTGATCAGCGCCCAGGATCTGAAAGTGTGGCTGCTTGAGGCAAGCGATTTGCTTCTGGGCGTCATCGCTCTCGAGCGTTTCGGCACGGACGGCCTGCTGCGGTCGCTGGCGACAGCATCCGGATCTCGCAGGCGCGGTTTCGGACGTGAGCTCGTCGCCCGACTCGAAAAGGATGCGCAAACGGACGGCATCGAGCGGCTCGTGCTTTTGACGCAGACAGCGGAGCCATTCTTCCGCAACCTCGGTTACGAAGTCATCGATCGGCGTCACGTGAGCGAAGCACTGCGGCAAAGTGCCGAGTTTCGTTCACTGTGTCCAGCCTCAGCCGTTTGCATGAGCAAAGCAATCCATCCTTGAGAGTCAAAAATCAACATGGCCGAGCGCATCTATAACGTACTCTTCTTGTGCACCGGCAACTCCGCGCGCAGCATCCTGGCAGAGAGCCTCATCAACCATTTGGGCCGCGGTCATTTCCGCGGCTTCAGTGCCGGTAGTCATCCCAAAGGCACTGTGCATCCGATTGCTCTTGAGTTGCTCAATCAGGTGGGCCTTCCGACTGAGGACCTACGCAGCAAACCCTGGGACGAGTTTGCTGCCCCCGGCGCCCCACGTCTCGATTTCGTATTTACCGTCTGTGACAACGCAGCCGGTGAGGTCTGTCCCTACTGGCCAGGCCAGCCCATCACCGCGCACTGGGGTGTCCCCGATCCCGCGGCCGTGGAGGGTTCGGAAACACAGAAGCGGACCGCTTTCCGCAATGCCTTGAAGGCGCTCGAGAGCCGCATCAAGATCTTCACGAGTCTCCCGATCGCCTCGCTCGATCGGATGACGCTCAAGGAACGGTTGGATGCGATCGGAAACACTCCAACCGAAGGAAGCACTTGAGAAGCCTGCCACGACGTCTGACGGCCGAAGGGATTGGATCACTTCTCCTGGCCGCAACCGTCATCGGCTCCGGCGTGATGGCTGAACGCCTGGCGGGCGGCAATACCGCCGTCGCCCTCCTGGCCAACACGGTGGCCACCGTGGCGGTGCTTGCGGTGCTGATTGCTTTACTGGCGCCACTGAGTGGAGCTCACTTCAACCCCGCAGTCTCGGTGGTCCAAGCCGTGAGAAAGGTGCTGCCGTGGCACGAAGCGGGCGCTTACGCGATGGTTCAGATCGTCGGCTGCTGTTTGGGTGCCGTCCTGGCGCATGTGATGTTTGAGCTTCCCTGGCTGCAATCATCCCTCCACGCGCGCTCCGGTCCTGCACAATGGCTATCTGAGTTCATAGCGACATTCGGACTGCTGCTGGTGGTACTCGGTTGCCGACGCGGCGAAGATGCGCCGTGGATGGTCGCTGCCTGGATCGGCGCCGCGTACTGGTTTACGGCTTCCACGTCCTTCGCAAACCCCGCCATCACCATCGCGCGCTCCCTTTCGGACACCTTCGCGGGCATCCGCCCCCACGATGTGCCACCATTTGTAATCGCGCAATTCACCGGTGCGCTGGCGGCGTACTTCACAGCGCAGCGTCTTTTCTCGCTGCCACATGCGAAACAGAACGCCGATCTTGCGCGACGCTACAAAGAGGGGGCCATCGATGCTGAGGTACACAATTGAGATTGTTGGGTGGACCGCCGCGGCCGTGATGCTCGCAGCGTACCTGTTGCTCACCAACGGCAAAATTAGCGCGCGGTCGAGCCTCTATCACTGGTTGAATGTTCTATCTGGCGCCGGCTTCATCGTCAACAGTGGATGGAACGGTGCATACCCCTCGGCGTGCATCAACGTCGTGTGGGTAGCAATCGGCCTATATGGAGTCTTCGGCCGCTCAGTCACGGGATCTGCTGCCACCGCTGAGTAGAATTAGACACTTTAGTGAGCATCCGCCGGAACGGTGGCCTTGGGCGCCGTTGCCTTCCGCATCAGCGGAACCATCAACGTGGCCACTACGAAGCAGATCGCGATCAGGAAGAACGCGTCCGAGAAGGTCTGAACCAACGCTTCTCTGTATGTCAGCGACCACAGACGCTGCAGTGCGAACAGGTTACCGTGCGCGGCGTCGCCTGCAAAAGTGGTCGCATACCGGCCGCTTGCCGATGTCAGGAGACCAACCGTTGCTGGATTCGCGGCGGTCAAATGCTCCGCCAGTCTCAGGAAGTGCAGATTGGTTCGATCGTTCAGGATGGTTCCGCAGGCAGCGATTCCGATTGCGCCGCCGAGATTTCGCATCAAGTTGAACAGTCCCGAGGCCAGTTTCAATCGCTCGGGGGCAAGGCCGCCGAGCGTCAGGGTGACAGTGGGAGCAACGGCAAACTGCTGCGCGAAACCTCGTAACGCCTGCGGCAGCAGCAACTCGCGCCAGCCCCACTCGTGGGTGATCGGAGTGAAGCTCCAGATTCCAACTGCGAAGCACCCCAGTCCGACCATCAGCAGCCAGCGCAGATCGACTCGCCGGGCGCAATAGGTGTAGACGGGAATGGCCAGGAGCTGAAACACGCCGGTGGAGAACACTGTCCAGCCGATTTCCTGGGCGCTGAAGCCGCGGACGCGGCCGAGGAATACCGGCGACAGGTAGATGGTGGCGAAGATTCCGATTCCGGCGACGAAGGAGAAGAAGCAGCCGAGAGAGAAGTTGCGGCTCTTGAGTGCTCGCAGGTCAACTACAGGGTTGGCGTACGTCAGGCTACGCCAGACGAAGGCAATCCCGCTCAGGATCGCGATCCACGCAGTGGCGCGGATTGTGGAGTCGCCGAACCAGTCCCAGCGTGGACCCTCTTCCAACGTATATTCGAGGCAGCCGAGAAATGCCGCCATCATGACCATGCCCGGGTAGTCGGCGCCGCGAAGCAACTTGAGGTTGGGTTTGTCGATGTGCACCAGCATCGGCACCGCCACTGCGACGAAGATGCCGGGCACCAGGTTGATGAAGAACAGCCAGTGCCAGGAGTAATTGTCGGTGATCCAACCGCCGATGGTGGGGCCTAGTGTTGGAGCCAGGGACGCCAGGGAACCGACGCACGCTGCAGCAACGACGACTCTCGGGCCCTTGAAAAAGACGAAGGCGGCCGTGAACACGGTTGGAATCATCGAGCCGCCGAGAAATCCTTGCAGGGCTCGGAAGACGATCATGCTTTGGATGTTCCACGCCCAACCACACAGCAGGCTGGTGAGCGTGAAGCCGGCTGCGGAGACGCAGAACAGCCACCGTGTCGACATTACGCGCGACAGCCAGCCGGACAGGGGAATTACGATGATTTCGGCGATCAGGTAGCTGGTTTGTACCCAGGAGAGCTCGTCCGCGCCGGCGGACAGCCCACCGCCGATGTCTCTGAGGGAGGCGGCAACGATCTGGATGTCGAGTATGGCGATGAAGAAGCCCACGCACATGATGGCGAAGGCGAAGGTTTTTTTACCGGGGGAGAGTTCAGCTGGGACGGGCGGTACCACGGGGGCAGGCGCCGGCATCGCCCCCGCAGCGGGTCCTGACACGAGGGTCAGTGTAGCCATGTCATCTAATTGGCAGCGACGGCTGCAGGCTTGGTGCTGGTGGGGACTACGTGGTCGTAACTTCGCATGTCCACCTTGGCCACCACCGACAGCCCTGGCCGTAGCCGGCCGAGGGCAGACGCATCGCCATCCAACAGGATGCGCACAGGCACACGCTGAACAATCTTGGTGAAGTTGCCCGTGGCGTTCTCCGCGGGCAAGACGCTGAATACGGCGCCGGTCGCGGGCGCCAAGCTGGCCACCCGCCCCCTGAAGACCTGGCCGGGCAACACATCTGCCTCAACGAAGACAGGCTGCCCCGCATGCATGCGCGCCAGCTGACTCTCCTTGAAGTTGGCGTCTACCCACAGACCGCGCGCGGGCACGAGCGACATGAGCTGTGCGCCGATAGTTGCATACGAGCCCGGCCGTGCGCTCCGGTTACCTACCGTTCCATCCATCGGTGCGCGCAACTCGGTGTAGCTCAGATTGAGTTCGGCCACATCGCGGTCAGCGTTGGCCTGCGCGAGTGCGGCTTGCACCTGTTGGGCCTGTGAGTCGATCACGTCGAGTTGCCGCTGCGAAGCTGCTAGAGCTGCGCGCGCCTTTACACCCGAGGCAATCGCATCCTTGTAATCGGCATCGGCTCGTTGAGATTCCTGCAGCGAGACAGCTGACAGCTGCTGAAGATGCAGATAGCGAGTTTGATCCTCTCGGGTACGCTCAATCTGGGCGTCAGTCGAGGTGATTGCCGCTTGCGCCTGCGCGATGATGGCCTCCTGCAAATGACGCGTAGCTGCCAGATTCGCAAGAGCAGCTTGCTGCGCAGCCACGGCAGCAATCGCTCTGGCGCGTGCGGCGACGTAGTCGCGGTCATCCAGCTTCACGAGAACATCGCCGGCATGCACCGTCTGGTTGTCTGCAACGGCTACGCGGGCAATGAAACCGCTGACCTTCGGTGCGATAACGGTGATATCGCCACCGATGTAAGCATCGTCGGTGCTCTCAATAAATCGCCCAACTGTCCACCAGTGGTGGCCGAATGTTGCCAAGGCAGCAACCACGACCACTGCAGCGCCGGAAATGATGAGGGTCTTAAGCGAGGGAATCCGGGCGGGACGAAGGTTACCGGCGACCTCCACGTCGGACGCGCTCGCGACACTCGGTGCAATGTCTCCTTCCGCCACAACGCTACTCATAAACAACTCCTGGCTTGCGCGAAGCAGCCGCTTCCGCGACGCGCGCGAGACGCTGCCGCGTTCGCTCGCCGGCCGCTGGTCCCGGGACGACTGAAAAGCCGGGACCCGGTATGGGTCTACCGCTCACGCGATCGACGAGAACGGGCTCCGCGATGGCACCCGTTTCCCGGTCAGCGAGCAGGACGCTGGCCCCTTCGGGCGCGAAGTGCTTGTTGCCCCACGCGAGCAAAGACACCAGCACTGGACGGAAATCGCGGCCTCGTTCGGTGAGGACGTATTCGTAGCGGGGCGGCTTTTCGCTGTAGCGCTGACGCTTCAGCAAGCCACCTTTGACCAGCGCATTGAGGCGGCGGGTGAGCATGTTCGGTGCAATTTCCAGACTTTTCTGGAACTCATCGAACCGTTTCAGGCCGTACACGGCGTCGCGAAGGATGAGGATGCTCCACCACTCGCCCACGCGCTCCAGGCTGCGAGCGACCGGGCACTGCATGTTCCCGAAGTTCTTGCGTTGCATGGGCGGTAAGATAGGGCAGTCACTATCATTATGCAAGTCACCACGTAGCGTACTCCGGGAGGAGCCGAACGCCTCGCGGCGTCGGCTACCGGCGGGCGCCCGGCCCCCACCGCTGCAACCCCGGTCTCATCCGCACCCCTCTGGCATAATTTTGGGCCTCGTCGAGGAGCCGCATTTGAAATCCATCGAAGCCTTGGCAGCCCTCACCCTGCTAGCCTCCCAGGCTGTGGCGCAGCCCTTGTGGGCGCAGGCGCCGCCCTTGGTGGCGCAGAACGCCTGGGTGCGGGCGACGCCTGGGGCGGATATGGCTGCCGCCTATCTGACGCTACGCAACGTGAGCTCGAACCCAGTGACAGTGACGGGTCTTCAATCGCCAATTGCGGGTCACGCGATGATCCATGAGACGACTGTGCAGAATGGCCAGACAAGGATGCGGCCGCACGAGCAACTCGTTGTTGCTCCCGGAACGACGGTGAAGTTCGAGCCAGGTGGACTGCACGTGATGCTTCATGATCTAAAGCAACCTTTGACGGTGGGTCAGGCCGTGCCGCTGGTCATCACACTAGCCGGTGGGGGTACTCTGCAAGTGAATGCCGTAGTACGGCCGTTGAGCGCGGAATGAGATCCGCGGCTTGAGTCACCCGCATTCGCTCACAGATCACGTCACTCCATACGACAAGTTCGCCTGGAGCGACACTGACATCGAGCATCTGCTCGTCACCGGTGAGCACGAACGAGATCTAGCCGCGTACTTTGGCGAACACGAATACCGGGAACTGGTAGCGCTTGCCCGGCGCGCCGCAGGCGTTCCGCTGACTGACGATACTGCGCGGGTGTTTGTCGTCCCCGGAATCATGGGCTCGCAACTGGGGCTCAAGCGCCAACCCCCTCTGCCACACGACATCCTGTGGCTGGACCCCATTGACATCGGAGTCGGGCGACTGTCGTCTCTGCACTTGTCAGCCGGGGCGCCTATCGTTCCACTGGGTGTCGTTCTGTATTCGTACCTGAGACTCAAGTTGAATCTGCGCGCGAGTGGATTCGCGCCGGTTCTGTATGACTACGACTGGCGGCTCGGCGTTGACCGGCTCGGAGCGGCGCTCGCCGAGCGGATCCGCAACGAGCCCGTGGATCGGGTCATGATCGTCGCCCACAGCATGGGCGGCCTGGTCAGCCGCGCAGCGCTGGCCCAGCCAGGCATGAGCAATGTCGAGCGGCTGGTGTTACTCGGCACGCCCAACTTCGGTTCCTTCGCACCGTTACAGGCTTTGCGTGGGACCTACTCAGTCGTGCGCAAGATCGCGGGCCTCGCCAGCCGGGGCTCACCGGAATCACTGGCCGGTAAGATCTTCAACACATTTCCCAGTCTGTATCACATGCTCCCGAGTGCGCAGTGCAACGGCTGCGCCGATCTCTTCGACCCCGCCGAATGGCCCCGCTCGGGACCCCGGCCGAACCGGGCCTTGTTACGTGACGCACGAGACATCCAAAGCAAGCTCGTGCAGGCGGACGAGAGAATTTCGGTCATCGTTGGAGTTGGGCAGGAGACCGTGACTGCTGTCGCCAAGCGTAGAGATGACTTCGTCTATACGATTACGCGGCATGGTGATGGCACGGTACCCGCAGTCAGCGCAGGACTTCCAGGTGCCCGCAATCACTACACGTTAGCCGCGCACAGCGACTTGACGAGAGACCCGATAGTCGCAACGGCCGTGGCTGACTTGCTGCACACCGGAAAGACAGAGCATCTGCCGTCGAAGTGGAAGAGCAACAGTGCCGCGCAGGCGCAAATAAGCGATCGACAGCTGCGGCGCATGCATACCGGAAAAGTCGATTGGGCGGGGCTCGAGCCTGACGAGCGGCGCGAATTCCTCGAGAATCTCAACGAGCCCCCGAAGTTGCAATTACGAGTGCCAAAGAAGAGAGCAGCCCGCGGGAAGGCGGCCCGGCGCGGGGCCGCGCGGTGAGTGGCGCAACGATCGTCTGGTTCCGGCAGGACTTGCGCCTGAGAGACAATCCAGCGTTGCATGCCGCGGTTGCGACGGGCGCGCCGGTGATTCCCGTTTACATCTGGTCGCCCGAAGAGGAAGGCGATTGGGCGCCAGGAGGCGCGTCGCGCTGGTGGCTCCATCATTCCCTCGCCGCGCTCGCAGCCGACCTTCAGGAGCGTGGCTCACGATTGATACTGGCCCACGGCCGCGCGGCAACCCTTCTGAAGAAGTTGGCCGTCGAAACTGGCGCCACGGCTGTGCATTGGAACAGACGGTACGAGCCCGCTGCCGTAGATTGCGCCCAAATCGTGTCGGACCAACTGCGGCGCAGCGGGATACGGACCGAGGAATTCAATGGCACACTCCTTTCGGATCCAACCACCTTCCTGAACAAGAGCGGCAAGCCCTACCAGGTTTACACGGCCTTCCAACGCACTCTGCTCCATGAACTGGATCCCGAACGGCCCCTGCCGGTTGCGCGCAGTTACGGCCGACCGCAACGCTGGCCAGAATCCGACCCGCTCGATTCCTTCGGCCTGCTGCCGAAGATCACGTGGTACGAAACATTGGCCGCGACCTGGAAACCGGGCGAGGCGGGCGCACAGGAGAGCCTGAAACGCTTCCTGGCCAAGTCCCTCGACCACTATGGACAGCAATGCAACATTCCGTCGCTGATAGGGACGTCGCGACTGTCGCCGCACCTGCACTTCGGCGAGATCAGCCCGCGGCAAATCTGGCATCCCGTGGGTGCCCGGGCACGAAACTCAACTTTTCTCGCGGAGATTCTCTGGCGCGAGTTTGCCTATCACCTGCTGCATCACTTTCCAGACACACCGGCCAAACCCCTGCATGCCGAGTTCGAGAAGTTTCCCTGGCGGCGGAATGCGAAACTGTTACGCGCCTGGCAGCGCGGATCGACAGGCATCCCGCTGGTCGACGCCGGAATGCGCGAACTATGGGCTACAGGCTGGATGCACAACCGCGTTCGCATGGTAGTTGCCTCATTCCTGGTGAAGAACCTGCTGATCCGCTGGCAAGACCCTGATAAAAGGTACATCGACGCCTGGGTTCCGGAGACGCGCGAAGCGGCACTCGATGCATATGTGACGATGCGGCGTGCCGCATCGCAGGCAGCGCACCTACCCCAGGTGTGGTGCCGGGAGCGTCCATAGTCATGAACAGCGCTTTCGATGAAATTACACGGCTCGCGCCGGATATGCACCAGCTCGTGCGAGTCACCTTGCGTCTGTTGACGGCGCTGGCTATCGGTACAGCGATCGGATTGCAACGCGAGTTGACTCACAAGCCTGCCGGGCTGCGAACTCACATGCTCTTGGGATTGGGCACAGCCTTATTTATCGTCGGCGCCGCGGAGTCGGGCATGCATCTGGACTCGCTGTCCCGGATCGTGCAGGGGCTCGCAACCGGGATAGGCTTCCTCGGCGGGGGCGCTATTCTCAAGCTCACCAACGAACGGGAAATACACGGTCTCACGACCGCGGCCGGCATATGGATGACTGCAGCAGCGAGCGCCGCTGCCGCGCTTGGGCAGATAGCAGTCGCCCTGATCGGCACGCTGCTCGGGCTGCTGGTGCTCATCGTGTTCCACAAGCTCGAGAAGGAGCTCGGCCATCTCGCTCGTAAGGACGCGGAAGTGCATTCCCGGTCCGACCCCAACCCGAGGGACGTTGCATGACGCTGAAGTACTGCACGCTCGACGTCTTCACCGACCACCGGTTTGGAGGCAATCCGCTGGCTGTGTTCACCGATGTGCCCGAGCTGCCGACCGATTTCATGCAGAAGATTGCGCGCGAATTCAACCTGTCGGAGACAGTGTTCATCGTCAAGCCGCGTGACCCGCGTGCGACGCGCCGCTTACGCATCTTCACCCCTGTCCGCGAGTTGCCCTTTGCGGGGCACCCCACGCTCGGTGCCGCGCACGTGTTGGTCGAAGAGGGACTGGCCGGGGTCAGCGGCACGTCCGGCAGCTTTCTGCTCGAAGAAGAAGTGGGTCTCGTGCCGATCACTGTGAACCGGCAGGCGACCGGCGCGTGGTTCTTACAGCTCACGACGGCGAAGCTGCCCGAGGAGGCTCCGGCTGCAGCGCCGTCGGTGTTGGAGCTGGCGAAACTATTGAGCGTGGCGGAATCCGACATCCTGAACGACGCTGATTTTGCGCAGTTTTACTCATGCGGTGTGCCGTATCTGTTTGTGCCACTACGCGATCGCAGCGTGTTGGCTCAAGTGAGCATCGATCCTGCGGCGTGTCGCAAATTGCATGCGACGACCGGCATCTCGGACGTCTACGCTTTTTCATACGACCCCGAACGGGAAGACTCCGATATCCGCGCGCGGATGTTCGCGCAGGAGTTCGCAATTATCGAGGACCCGGCAACTGGAAGTGCCGCAGCGGCCCTCGCCGGCTACCTGGCACGACGCTCCTGGCACAGGGAGGGGACTTTACAGTGGACCATCGAGCAGGGATTCGAGATGGGACGCCCCAGTATTCTGCATCTCGAAGCGGATCTCGCGGAAGGGACCGTTACCGCGGTTCGGGTGGGCGGGACGGCTATCAGGATGAGCGAAGGCAAACTGACATCGTTTGATTAGATGAGAGCGGCATCCGTCTCCACTACGCTTTCGGCGCCCCCTTGGACAACTCGCGCGAGTGCCAAAGCGTTTGGCAGAACCTGCTGTGCGTAAAAGCGCGCCGTTTGGAGCTTCGACTCGTAGAAAGACCTGTCCTGGCCTTTGACATTCCGGCCCGCAATGGCAGATGCCCTGGCGGTGAGCCAACCGCCGATGACATATCCGCACAGCATCAGGTAAGGGACTGACACGGCCATCGCGGTGTCGGGCCGCGAAGCGAGCGCCTTCACCAGGGCGTCCGTCGAGTCCTTCAGCAGGCCAACAGCTTCCAGCGCCGCCCTGCGCGTGGCGCTTGCTGCAGGGGCGGATGTTTCCAGGTCCTGAAGCTCGCGCGACATATCAGCGATCAGCTGATTCATGGCAGTGCCACCGTCGCGACCGATCTTGCGGCCGATCAGATCGTTAGACTGAATGCCGGTAGTCCCCTCGTAGATCGTCGTAATACGCGCGTCCCGTATGTACTGGGCTGCGCCTGTCTCTTCGATGAATCCCATTCCACCGTGTACCTGCACGCCGATGCTCGTGACGTGATTACCGGTCTCCGTGCACCAGCCTTTGACGATTGGGATCAGGAGATCCGCACGTGCCTGTGCTGCGGCTCGCTGTTTCTCATCCGGATGATGGCTGGCGACGTCCAGTTGGTAAGCGGCGTACAACGCGACGGCACGGCACGCCTCCGTCGTCGACTTCATCACCAGCAGCATGCGCTTGATGTCAGGGTGGTGGATGATCGGCGCTGGGCCCTCGCTCTGCGCGACTGGTGGCTTGCCTTGGATTCGTGTCCGGGCCCACTCTGCTGCGTGTTGATACGAGCGCTCGCCGATTGCGTATCCCTCGAGTCCGACCGACAGGCGCGCGGCGTTCATCATGACAAACATGTATTCCAGGCCGCGGTTGGGCTCGCCCACCAGGTAAGCTACGGCGCCTTCGCGGTCGCCAAAGGCGAGAGCACATGTTGGGCTCGCATGGATACCCAGCTTGTGCTCGATCGATACGCAGCGCACTTCGTTGGGCTTGCCGAGGGAGCCATCTTCGCTCACCAGTACCTTGGGCACGATGAACAGCGAAATGCCCCTCACGCCGGCAGGCGCGCCCTCGATGCGGCCCAGCACCATGTGAATGATGTTGGTTGTGCAGTCGTGGTCACCCCAGGTGATGAAGATCTTCTGCCCGAACAGCCGATAGTGAGCGCCTTCGGGCACTGCGCGGGTACGGATCTGCGCAAGGTCGGAGCCGGCCTGTGGCTCGGTGAGAACCATGGTGCCGGTCCACTCGCCGCTCACCATCTTCGGAAGGAACCTCTGTTTCTGATCTTTCGACCCACAGAGCTCGAGCGCGTGCACGGCACCGTGCGTCAGCATCGGACAGAGCTTGAATGCGAGATTGGCGGATGCCCAGATCTCCTGGACTGCGGTGACCAG
Source organism: Gammaproteobacteria bacterium (assembly GCA_028293745.1). Taxonomy (GTDB): domain Bacteria; phylum Pseudomonadota; class Gammaproteobacteria; order Steroidobacterales; family Steroidobacteraceae; genus 13-2-20CM-66-19. Next base: position 13,436 of record JAQGOF010000129.1, read on the forward strand.
CATCTGCGGCACAGCCTGGCCACCATACGCGGGATCCGTTCCCAGCTGCGACCAACCGCCTTCCGCGAACTGACGATAGGCAGCGCGGAACCCGGGTGCAGTGACAACACCCTCGGGCGTCCAACGCGCGCCCTGCTCATCACCCGACCTGTTGATGGGGTCGAGGACGGTTTCGGCAAACCGTGCGGCCTCGCCGAGAATCGATTCGGCAACGTCCGCCGAGTAGTCGGTCAGGCCCGGATACTGGGCCAGCACCTGTGACTGCAGCAGTTCATCGAGTACGAAACGCAGTTCCCTGAGCGGAGCGCGGTACATGGCAGTTTCCTTCAGTATGGGGCCCTTCGAAACCGGGCCTGCACGCCTGCCCCTGGCTCGACGTGCCGGGGCAGCGCGGTGACTGTTATCTTACTCGCCAGTAACCCCCATGTCCTACTCCCCGGTAACCCCCAGCGCGGGCACTATGTTCGCAGCCAGGAAATCGACGAAGCGTTGCACTCGCAGGTCTGCCTCGAGCGCGGCAGGGTAGACCGCGTACAGGGCGGCCGCCGGGGGCACGCTCCATTCCGGCAACACCTGCTTCAGGCGCGCGGTGGCCAATCCCAGGCGGCACATGAACTGGGGCAGCAGCCCTATTCCCAGCCCGGCTGCAGTGGCCGCATGAAGGACGGCCGGATCGTTCACGGTGAGCTTGGGTGATACTAAGACTTCTGCGCGCTGGGACCCGCGCTCGAGGCGCAGGCGGAATTGCGGTGAATCGGTCGCTTCCGGTGTGAGCAGGTCGTGCGCGCGGAGATCTTCGGGACGCGCCGGGACACCCCGCTGCTGCAGGTACGCCGGTGTCGCGCACAGGAGCGCCGGCGGAGCACCGAGCAAACGAAAGGCAGAGCCACCTTCGGCCGATGATCGGGTTCGAATCGCAACATCCCAACCTTCGGCACTGTCCGCCGCGTCCATGGCCACTTCCAACGGCACGTCCGGAAAACTCTCCAGGAAGCGCGGAACCAGCGGCGTAAGCAGTACGCGCCCGTATGTTGGATCCGCTACGACACGCAAAGGGCCGCTGATCGGGGCATTCAGCTTGCCGATGACGGCACGCGCTGCGTCCGCCGCGTCGACGACACGCTTCGCATGCGGATATAGAAGCCGGCCAGCGTGCGTAAGAGAAATA
>JAQGOF010000157.1 GCA_028293745.1 Gammaproteobacteria bacterium
CTCGAAAGCAGAGTCGCAAAGCCACTGTTGGGCGGTAGGATAAACTTTGGCGCGACCGCTCTAGCCCGTACGAATGCAGCGCTGCTCGCGGACCTATGTGAGGTGCCGTACGTATCAGTACGGCGCGGTGACCTCGTTCTCGTGGCAGGTGACAGCGATTTCGTGCCTGCAATGAAATTTGCCCGACGCGAGGGTGCCCAGCTCTTTCTCGTTACGCTGGGTCATTCGGTGCGAGCGGATATGTTGGAGCATTCAGATCTCGTGCTCGATATCACCGCCAGTGGTGCATCTGCGGTCCCAACGTTTATGCGACACGACGGTGCCGGGCTTGATGCTCGCGTCAGCCAGTCCGGTCTACCGATGGATTGATTATCGCGTCTACCGGAAATCTACCGAGCTAGTGACTGCGACACCGTAACTCAGTGATGTCGACTTCCCTGCCTTGGATATGGGTGCTCCAAGGTCGAGCTTCGTGATGTCCGTTCGTGTTGTGAGTGGCGCTATCGCCATCGATTATGGTCGGGCCGCGAATCAGCTCATTGCGGGGAAAGAGCTGGTACTCGTGCCGGGTCTGACCGGGATCAGGAGCTCGTATGGGTCTGTGGACACACACAGGCTCCCGAGGGACTCACGATGCCCATCGGCAACTACACAAAATTGACGGGCATTCCTGACAAATATCTCCCAATCGCCTGCCGCGGTATCCGCTGAATCCCCTAGCCGATTTGCGCGCGAGCTGGCCTGCGGCCCCACAACATGCCCAGGTGTTCGTCCATCGCTTGCGGCTCGAAGCGAGCGAAACCACCGCCGGGCGTGGCAGTCATCTCGCCGAAGTATATGCGGCTACCGACGTCATATAGGTCGTCGCGGACGAAATCCAGGTCAGCGCTCAGCTTCTCCGCTGTCTGCAGCATCAGGCCCAGATTCACAGGCTCGTGCACAGGGCCGTCAAACCGCTCGAGTTGGACGCGTACACCGGTGTCACGCCAATGACGGTCGTAGAGCGAACACCGGTGGCCGGTGAACCGGGAGCCGTCGATCTGGATCAAATGCACCTTCCCGTGAAATGCATAGAACTTATAGTCCACGGGGGCGGACCCGGACCCATCATCGATGAATTCCTCCACCATGATTCTCGGAGTGATCTGCCGGTAATGCCGCTCGCGCAACAGGTTGTAATAGTTGGTTGCCAGCCAGCAATTGCAGGTGCCGATCAACTCTTGGACGTCCAGCGCCGCTTTATCGAGGACAATACGAACCCACCCTGATCCGTGCGTCGGCTTCACCACGAACCGCTGTGGCAGGTCCGCAAAGGGGATCGCGGTAGGGTCGCCGGTAACGCAATATATTTTGGGAAGGATTTCCGGGCCCAATCGCTGCGCCACGTAGTGTCGGACCGCATATTTGTCCGCGAGCTGAGCGAGAACGGGCCGTCGGTCAAAAACCTTGCGGCGCAGAATTCTTTCGTTGAATGTACGCGGTCGCACCAACCTGGGATACTCGCCATGTGCTGCGCGGTGCATCTTGATCCCAAAGATCAGGTCGCGCACCACTCGCGGAACGTACTTGCGGGCGATCGCTCTGAGCATGGTGGCTTGTCCGATTCCGTGGAGCCCCCAGGAATCGCGCATCTGACAGCTGCTGATGTTGGCGGCTTCGCTGGCTTGTAGGGACGTAACACCGCCCCCTTCCCGAGAATACCAGGGACGGCTTGCCCCCGTCAGGGCCCTGGCTGGAGTAAGCGTTCCGCGCGAGCGTTCCCGGGGTGGAGCGGCAGTTATCGTGCAGTTAAAACGACGCAAGCACGGGGTAAGCTTCGCCCACGCGGAACAGGCGCTGAGAGATCCGATTGCCGTGACAGTCGAAGACCCGGACGCTGAGCGAGACCGGCGTTTCGTCACGCTGGAAATGGATGCCGTTCAAGCGCATGACGAGATCATGTAGTAGCTGTTCGGGATCTCGAGACCTGGTTCCGGGTATGGGGAGCGCGTGAATCCGAGACGCTCGTACAGCGCTATCGCGGATGTATTGGTGACGTGAACAAACAGCGAGCTTTGGGTGACACCCAGCGTCTTTTTACCCTCTCGCAGCAGCAACTCGATGAGTTGGGTGCCGAGACCTCGGCCGCGATGAGCCGGCGCAACGGCCAGGCGGCTGAGGTGACATCGCCCGGCACGCAAGTAGAACTGGCCAAAGCCACACAGTTCGGCCGACTCCCGGATCAGCGCATAGGACGGGAGACTCGTCAGTTTCGAGTCAGTAAGGAAGGTCTCAGCCGTAAACGGGAAACGGAATTCCGGGCCGCCCCAAACGTGGCAGCTGTGCTCGGTCGGAAACCACGTCATTATCTCCGGCACGTGAGTTTTCGTGGCTTCAATGAGTCGTACGGGGAGGTTGTCCAATTAGCTGCTCGTCAGTTCGTTGACACAATCGAGCGATCCGGTGGGTTATGCTACATCCAGAACCGCGTCGTATGCGAACGCTTGATCGAGCGAGGCCCGCACGGAGCTCAGAAGCGATCTATTCGAACCGGCTCTCGCGAGAGGAGTACACGTGATCCACGAGCCCCCATTCCCTGGCCTCTTCGGCCGTCATGAAGTGATCACGGTCCAGTGTGCGCTCAACCTCCTCGTAGGTTCGTCCGCAGTGCTTGGAATATAGTGTATTCAGGCGCCGTTTGGTCTTGATGATGTCTTCGGCATGGCGCTGTATATCCGAGGCGACACCCTGGAAGCCACCAGAAGGTTGATGTACGAGGATGCTGGCGTTCGGTAGCGCGATTCGCTGTCCCGGTGATCCGGCCATGAGCAGGAACGAACCCATGGAATACGCGGTTCCCATGCAGACGGTTGCGATCGGACATTTCACCCACTGCATTGTGTCGTAGATCGCCAGCCCGCTCGTCACGACGCCGCCCGGCGAGTTGATGTACATCGCGATGAGCTTGTCGGGGTTTTCGGCTTCGAGGAACAACAGTTGTGCATTGACGACGGCGGCGACACTGTCATCGATCGCGCCGTTGATAAACACGATGCGATCTCGCAGCAGGCGAGAGAAGATGTCGAAAGCTCGTTCGCCGCGGGCGGACTGCTCGACCACCATGGGGATCAGGTTGGAGCTCATCAGGCGGCCCTGCGAAGTTGGCAAACAATGTCCCCGAGGTTGCGAGCCTTCGTCGAGCTGAGGGACCTCCATCGAATGACGGTGGCGGACGCTTTGGGCGCTGTCAGCGGTTCGTATAGTGCCGCCGAGACTAGGGTAAACTCACCGTGCACGAGCCGCAGATGTGTTCCACCGGCGGCGTTATCTGTTAGTTCGATGGTGACGACGGAAGTCACGGACCGCCACCCCGATTCGGGATCTCCAGCCTCTGTTTGGCGCCACCGAAGGGTCCGGTTGGGTTCGACCTCGAGGACTTCGCAGTCAATGGAATAGCCGGGCTGCTGATCTGCGCGTTCAAAACTGAATCGCGCGCCGACTTCGGGACGCATGTCGTTCGGCAGAAGCCAGGCACCCAGAAGGTCCCGGTCGGTCAGCGCCCGCCACACCAGTGCAGGCGAATGCGGCAGGTCGCACTCGAAGACGATCGGCTCTGTCGCAGGCGGTGTGTGCTTCATGGCTCCAGTTCCTTGAGAACGCGTTTCAGTTTTTCGATTCGCTCGGGCCACAGCTCGCGGTGACGCTGAACCCAATCTGCCAACGGCGCGAGGCCCTGCGGATCGGAGCGGTAGTAGATGTATCGGCCTTCGCGGCGTTCGCAGACGAGCCCCGCGTTCTTGAGCGCTGTCAGATGCTGCGAAATCGCAGGCTGTGACACTCCAAAGCCGGACTTGAGCTCCGATACGTTCATTTCCTGCCGGGACAGGCGCTCGAATACGGCTCGCCGCGTAGGGTCGGCCAGTGCGCGAAAGATGGGAGATTCCAGCATGTCCGTAATATAAGTCGATGCTTATGTGTTCGCAAGCGGCTTGCGCGTGGCGCTCTGTCTGCAGCCATCGTGCTTCGGCGCGCCGCTCAGCGGTGCGCAAGCCGCTTGCTGCTGCCTGCCTCCAGCATGAAAAGCCCATTCTTATAATTTAGATCACATGTTATATAACCAGTTATCAAAATGACGCAAGCGTCGAGTAGCGCAAGAATGGTCGAAGACGTCGTCAAAGAACTCGGGTATCTGGCGCTAGGTACGAGGCTGAAGCGCCTCGGTGAGCGCCTGCAGACGCAGACTCAGGTGCTGCTCGAGCAGGCGGCGGTCGATCTTCCGGCGTCGCACTTCCCCGTCCTCGCAGCGCTGGAACGACTGGGAGCCTTGAGCGTGGGTGAACTCACCGCGGCTGTTGGGATGAGCCAGCCGGGCGTAACGCGCCTGTTGGACAGGCTGGAAGCGGAGGGCTTGGTGCGATCTACGCAGTCGGCGGACGACAGGCGAGTACGGACGATCGCGTTGACCAAATCGGGTCGTGATCTCATCTCACGGGTAAAGCGCACAGCGTGGCCTATGATCGAGCGTGCGGTGGCCGACGCATGCGCCGGTCCGGATCAACCGTTGCTCGCGCTGCTGGCTGCATTGGAAGAGGCGCTCGCGGCCGCGCCGCTTAACATTCGTGCAGAGCGCTTGCGCTCGGGCGAGGGAAGCAATGCACCCGCTTGACCGACCTGTCTGGGCGAGTCTGATCACGAACCACGCCTCCCTGTCCGAGGGAAACGCGTTGGCTAAGCGATTTGCGCCGGATGTCAATCTTTTCGCATCGGCTTGCGACGACACGCCGGCGGCGCTTGCCGCATTGGCAGCCCTCGTGAAACCGGAGGAAAGCGTGTTCCTGCTGCAGGTCCCTGACATCCTGATTCCGCCTGGTCTCGTTGAAGTCAGGGTGGGGAAAGGTGTTCAAATGGTTGCGACCCAGAGCATGACAGTTGAGAGCACGCGCAGCGATATAGTGATGCTCGGCGATGACGACGCGCCTGAGATGTTGGCATTGGCCGAACTCACGGAACCGGGACCGTTTCTGGCGCGGACTCATACCATGGGAACCTTCCTTGGCATTCGGATCGGCGGACGATTGGCAGCCATGGCGGGCGAGCGCATGCGGTTCCCCGGTTACACCGAAGTGAGCGGCGTATGCACCCACCCCGACTTTCGCGGTCGTGGCTTCGCGCGCCGCCTGTCCGCTACGGTGGCTGCTAACATCGAGGCACGTGGCGACCGACCTTTCCTGCATGCCTGGAAGACTAATCACTCCGCCATATCGCTCTACGAAGGGCTGGGCTTCCAGTTCCGCACGGAAGTCAACGCGATGGTGCTGAAGCGCAGCGGCTCTTTCGCTCATATGTAACTCGCTCTCAAACGCTTTGAAATCCATGCCGGTGGCATGACCGCTCGGTCAGCAATGGAGCATTTGTTTCTGACGGGAGCTCCGGCCGCGTTGAGCGGCACTTTCCGTGAATGGGCCTTCCAATTCCGATGGCACGATGGTGCTGCCGTTCATGGCAGCCTCTTCAGAAACTCTCTGACGAACGCTGCAGAGTTGTCCGATGCCAGTTGAAAGAATGTTCCCATTTCGTTCGCACCGCTTCCACCGCCGGCCAGGTCTGACAGGCTTCGAAATGCGATGAACGGTGTTTTGTTCGCATAGGCGACATGCGCTGCCGAAGCACTTTCCATATCGAGCACACTGGCATCGAAGGTCTTGTACACGTACTCACGGAAGGCTGCGTTGTCGACAAACGCCTGGCCGGAGACGCCGTGGCCGCCGATCACGATCTTCGGCTTATGGAGAAGGCATTTGTGCTCGGGGGTGCAATCCTTTAAGACGACCGTGCCGGCCGCAGTTCGTGCTATCGCCAGGAGCTGTGTGTCCACGGGAAACCAGAGGCGCTTTTCCGGCTCATGCCCACCCGTCGCGATCTGCACGGGCTGCGGAAAAATCATGCCGAAATTGGTCAGGGTTTTTTGAGCGTAGCCAGGTAAGGTATAACTTCCAGCGTTTTCCCGGGCGAAGACCGCCTCGAGATACTGGCTCCACTCATCGGGGACGACTACATCACCAATCTCGAGATCTGGATTGACGCCTCCGGCGATTCCCGAGAACACGATCCTTTTGATGGTGAAGCGATCGAGGGCAACTTGTGTACTCATCGCGGCATTGACCATGCTGATGCCGCTCAGAAACAGTACGACGGGCTGGTGTTCGATCGTGCCGGTGGCAAAGACCGTTCCGTTGACGACATGGTCTTCGCGACCCGACAACATTGCTTTGAGTGCCGTCCATTCCGGCTCGAAAGCCGACATCACGGCGGTACGAGGTGTTCTATCGAGGATTTCTGCGGCATGGATCGGCTCATCGATAGCCCCCACACATAAAAAGATCAAAGACATCGCCAGGTATGCGGACTTCATTGCACGGGGCCTCTACTGACTTTACCGTTTGGAATAATAAAGACTCCGTGCTGCCGAGTTGCGCCGATTTTTGTGCTCGCCACCTTGCGACGCTCCGGCGCGCCGTATCGAATGACGCCAACGACCCTTTATAGGGAGCTCGTGCTGTCATCAGGAGCCATGACGAATCGACTCGATGCACTCGAGCGGGCCGGGTTGGTGGAGAAATGGGTGGCGCAGCTGTCGATGGAGGAACAAAAGTACCTGGTAGACCTGAAGAAGCTGTTAATTGCTTTGGAGAGCGAGAGTGAAGGCACATGATCGCGTAGTGGTAATCGGGGGCGGCTCGGGAATAGGGCTGGAGGTGGCAAGAAAGGTGCTCGCGGCTGGCGCAGAAGTGGTGATTGCCGGGCGGTCCCACGAGCGCCTCCAGGTAGCTCGCACGAGTCTGGGCGGGAACCGTGTGGAGGTCGCCACGGTGGATATCGGCGAGCGTTCGCAGCTGGCGGCACTGTTCGTACGCCTGGACCGATTCGACCATTTGGTGGTGACAGCTGCAGATCTTCCCTATGGTCCCGTGATGGAGCTGACAGAGGGCGATCTGATGCGGGCGGTACGGTCGAAATTTCTTGGACCTGTGTTCGCG
>JAQGOF010000164.1 GCA_028293745.1 Gammaproteobacteria bacterium
CTGCATCGCCATCACGGACAGATATGGCCCGCATCCGTCAGAAACGTTCCATTGTTCGAAAACCATCCATTGATCCCGACCGAGGGCGCGCCGAAGAACCACGAGAAAAATGCGAGCTCCTTGAGGTGATAGGTAAATCCGTTGGACATTGTGAGGGGAGGCACGTCAGTTCCCGTTAACGGATCACCGACTTCCAGATTCGCCTGGCAGCCTCCGCCCGGTGGTAATCCCCGGGATAGAGTTTCCTACTATCTATCCACAACTCGCCGTGAAGCAGATGCAACTCTTCGACTCCGGCATGGTTGGCGCGCCTTTTCCGCTGTTTGAACCGCGAGCGGTCGGTCGCCTTGGAGCGAGCCTGATTCATCGCAGAACGTCGGCCGACTCCACGACCTGGAGCAACTCCTCCGAATCGAACGGTTTGTACAGAATGGTTCGCGCTCCTGCCCGGAGGACTTGTTCGGCGAGATTGCCGCTGGGATCCCGCTGTCCGGTCATACAAATGACAGGAGTACACCAGCCGCTCGCGCGCAGTTGCCGTAGCAGCACCGCGCCGCCAATTCCTGGCAGGCCCAGGTCAAGCACCAGGCAGCGTATGGATTCCCGGTGCGCTAACTCCAGGAATTGCTCGGCCGATGCGTACGTCACAGCCTCGAACCCTGCCGATTCCAGCAGGCCCGCAATCGCGACGCGCACGTCCGCATCGTCATCGACGAGCGCGACGATCCGTGCAGTGCATGTTCTCATACCGTGCCATGATGAGCCTCAATCGTAAGTTTGAGTATCGCCGCAGATAAAAAGACCGGGACTCGAGGGGAAATACGCGAGGCAGCAATTCCCGGGTCTCGCAAACCTTTGGGTACGCGGGGCCTTGAACAGTCTATCGCCGGAGCCACATCAGCTCATCTACCTAACATGGTGATATCAGTAAGTTCAGAGGTTGGTGCATATCTTGGGACTTCTGCAGTGGGAGGGGGTCTTGCGCTTTTAGCGATTCACATGGACCTTCTACTTCCGGAATCAACGTCAATCTTCCGCTGAGGCAGTTCATGGTGCCGGGAAACCGTGTCGCAACGTATTTTGTCCGGGTCATGGCATTTCCCTCGGATTTCGCACGTCCAGCAGGTAGGCTCCCGCCAGGCGCATGCACGCGGCGAGCGGACCAGGCTGCGGCCAGCCGCGAGCCGTTGTGGGTAGTGACAGCATCGTGGAAAGCGTCCATGACGTGCTGAACGTCAATGGTATCTTGCGCGGTGCTGGTCGGAGTACTTTCGTTGCGACTGACAGCGGAATGACTTCCGCCAAAAGCCGCAGTGCAGAACAGGAGTGCCACCATCAATATGGGTGTGCCAGGTAGGCGATTCACAGTGCGATCTCCATGCAAGAGTGGGTAGACTGTCCGCCACTTCGTCTACCAGCGATCTCAATGTTACGGTCTGGTATCGGATGGTTGCGAAGCGGACGGCGCCGCTCGCGACCCGGTCAGCGCGGGCGCCCCTCTTTCAACTCCACCTCGTAATCGCGGCCGTCCGGCTCAGCAACAGGAGCAGCTCATCGCAGCCCCTGCGCAGCGTGCACCTGCTTCACCACATAGAACGCGCTTGCATGCGGCTGCAATTCGAGGCTGAGCCCATCCAGGGCGCCCACGTCCCTCCGCTCCCAGAGATCGTGCACTAGGGGCTTGCTGATGTTGACTCCAATGGTGTCCCAATTCACCTGGAGAATCTGGCGCGCATCGCTGATATTGAAGACCGCTACGTACTGACCACTGCCGTCAGGCACGTCGGCCGCCCAGACAACGAACGCCCCGTCGCGGAACGATTCGTGACCGGCACTGCTATTCTGATTGACGGCGATGACCTCGGGATTCGTCAGTAGCGACAGCGCAAACGCGTCCAGAGTCGGCAGCTCACCGCCCATAATCAGCGGCGAGCGGAGAATCGACCACAAGGTGACCATCGTCCGCTGCTCGTCAGCGGTAAACTTGCTGGGCGCGCCTCCGCCTTCCATTGCAGTGATTCGCAGCCTGCCGATCGGAAGCATATCTGCATCCGGCCAGGTGTGGTTTGCTGCGACGAAGGGCGCCCATTCGCGCGCGAGGTCGAACTGCCGTCGCAATAGCTTCCAGTCGTCCCAGAAATCATCCGAGATGCGCCACATTTGCGCATGCCGCGCGAAGAACTCGGCTTCCGAAATTGGCGCGGGACCGGGAGAGATACTGAGCACGATCGGGCGGCCGGACTTGCGGATTGCCTGAGCGAGTGCTCGAATCTCGGCGGGCTGATACAGGTGGCTGCCCATGTCGTCGGCTTTGATGAAGTCCACACCCCACGAGGCGTAAAGCTCTACGATCGAGTCGTAATATTCCTGCGAGCCCGGCTTGGTGGTATCCACGCCCCACATGTCAGGGTTCCAGCGACAGAAGTTCTCCCGGTCAGCCACCCCAGCCGCGCGATACTTCGTGCCTTTGATCGGCAGGTTTCTCTCGACTGCCTGTCGCGGGATGCCGCGCATGATGTGAATACCGAACTTCAATCCCTTCGCATGGACGTAGTCGGCGAGCGCTCGAAATCCATTGCCATCCGCCGCCGAGGGGAATCGATTCAAGGCGGGCATCAGTCGCCCGTATCGATCCATCGTGAGCGCCTCACCCGGGCGATAGTCGTGACCGGCGGCTTCGGCCGCATACCACTGAATATCGACGACGATGTATTGCCATCCGAAGCGCGCAAGTTTCTCAGCCATCGCATCGGCATTGGCCTTCACCTGCGCTTCGGTGACGGTGGTGCCGTAAGCGTCCCAACTGTTCCACCCCATGGGCGGCGTGGGAGCCAGCGAAGCGCCTTGCGCCACAGTCATGCAAGCGAGAAGCGCACTCACGATTGCGCACAGGAGGCGTATTTTTCGCACTTGGACCCCACCGGGAAACTGGAGGATCATAGTGTAAACGAGCGAGGAGGAAATCGGCCCGAGCGGCCCGCGGCTCGGCAGTAAGCCGGCATTGCGCCCAATGCGCCCGGTGAAGTGTTTGAAACGTCAGATAGCCGTTATCGCATTTGCAAGGCTACATGCAGAGACTCGAGCTGCTCTGTCGTGTAGTAGTCACCAAATTTGCGCTTCTTTCGTGCATTCGGGTGCGGAAGCCAGGCAGTGAGCCGCGGCCGCCCAAACCAATCTCTGCACTGCACGGTGGCCGTGCCGTCAAGTGCGAGAGCACGTCGAGCGACATCGCCAAGGACCACGATGACGCGTGCCGCAGCCAAGCGCATCGTTGGCTCCCAGTGCATCTTGAGGCATTCGGAGATTGCCCCCTGCACCCCGAGCTCATTGCGCGATTTGCAATGAACCAACTCGGTAATGGCAAAGTCCTGCCCAGGACTGAGTGTCTTTGCCTTCACTCGGTAGAGCTCGGCAGCTCGGGCACGAATTGCTGCCCAGAAGCGAACGTGTTCCACGCTGGGGTTACCGTCAGCACGAAGGATCTTTGGAAATACGGACGGAAAGCCTTGGCTGTAGTAGCTGATGATTCGTTCGTCGGACGACTGCCATGTCGGCGAGTCATCCATTACGTCCCATGACGGATTGGAGGCAACAAACAGCAGCGGTGCCGAAGCGATGTCCCCACGCCAAGGTTCGGGGACTTGAAAGGCATCGCGAGTAACAACGCTCTGCGCGCGGAGGACTGTTGCGCAGGGATGCCTCGGATCTCCGAACGGATCGGCATTCGGGCACCGTGCGATGCTTACCAGTGTACTCGCCATAGTCTGAGACGGCTTCGGCGCGGCGGAAGCCGCCACGGCGCCGGATTCGGTTGCGATCATACGGATTGCGTTCCCCCCCTGCTCATCCAACGACCACTAAATAGTAGTTACTATCTAGCGAGATTGCTAGGCTACGTGCCGATAGTCCCTGGTTCGACCTGCCGCCGCAGCTCGCGAGGTGAAAGAAGATGAAATTGACTTTCTCCATGCCGCACCTGCTGCGACTCAAGGCGACTTGCCAGCCTTGGGAAGCGGCAGTGACCGGTGCAGACCAGACACGACTGGCAAAATGGGCAGAGAAGCTCGGTTACGCGATGATCTGCGTTCCGGAGCATCACATCATGCCGCGCTCGCATGTCGAGCTATCCGGACCGCACCATCTCAGCGCCTATGCGACGATGGCCTACTGGGCCGGCGCGACCGACAAGATTCGCGTCAATTCCTGCATCGCGATCCTGCCGCTGCAGCATCCGATCGTTACCGCGAAGTCGCTCGCCACGCTGGACTGGCTCAGCAGCGGTCGGGTGACCGTCACGTTCGCAGTCGGCTGGCTAAAGGAGGAGTTCGATCTGCTCGGCGTTCCGTTCCACGAACGCGGCCGGATGAGCGACGAATATATCGAGGCCATCATCCAGTTGTGGACCCAGGAAGAACCGCACTTCCAAGGCCAATATGTCTCCTTCAGTAATGTTGCCTTCGAGCCGAAGCCCTTCCAGAAGCCGCACTTGCCGATCTGGATGGGCGGCGACGCTGAGGCCGTGCTGAAGCGCATTGCCCGGTTTGCAACGGGCTGGTGGCCGTTTTTGACCAAGCCGCAAGACATTCCCAGGCAAATCGACTTCATCAAGTCACAACCACACTACCACGGCCGGCTCGAGGATGTTATGTATGGCTTTGCTACCAGTCGCGTCGGCGAAGGCCATAAAGTGAAGGACGATCCGCGCGCGCGGCCCGGCATGACAAAAGCGGAAATCATCGATCGTCTCGGCTGGTTCAAGGAGCTGGGCGTCACGATGAGCTCAGTGCCCATCCCAACGCTCAGGCACATCGATGAATACTTCGACTACACACAGTGGGTAGCCGAGGAGATCATGCCCGCCGTGGCCTAGGAACACGGACACGTCGATTGGCCTTTCGATCCGCATTGGCGTTGATACCATCCATAATAAAGTCGCTGATCGCGGCCGTGATCTCGTCTTCGCTCGCCAACTCTGCAGGGAAAAGCCAATCTTTGAAGATGACGCACGCGAGGATCGAGGCAAATGAGACGCGCGCCAGGAGGTCGGGATCAATCCTTGGCTTGCCGGTAAGACGCTTCCGGTTCATTTCCGCAGCCCGCGAGAAAAAATTGTGGAGACCTTCGATCTCACTCAGGCCCTGCACGTTTTCGCAGGCGTACATTTGCGCGGCGACGAGCGAGCTGAACATTCTGGAATGGCGGCCAATGAACTGGCGCAATTCCAGAATATATTGCCGCGTCTCCTTTCTCAGTGCAGCCGTATCACCTGGATCAACCAGGTGTGTGGCGCAGAATTCAAGAAAATGCCGGTCGAGAGGCTTGAAAATCGTATCGTGAAACAGTTGGGCCTTCGAGCCGAAATTACTGAAAATCAAGGCCTCCGCCACACCCGCCCTGCGCGCGATCGCTGCGGTTTTCGTCCCCGGATAGCCGTTGAGTTCGAATTGGTCACAAGCCGCCTCCATGATGTTATCGAGAGTCTCTTCGGTTGAGCGACGTGGACGCCTCGTTTTTTTTGTTCTTTTCTTCGGGCGCAAAGCGTTTTTTGGCAAGATGAGTCTCTCCGGGAAGTGCTCGGCTGACAGGTGCAGTCTGCCACCGACCCTATGCGGCGCTGCAGTGGCAGTGCCCGTTCGGCGGCCCTGCATAGTAACCGCTATTTAGCGCGTTTGAGTACCCGGTAGCCTTCCGCTTCCCGACCGGCTATCCTTACCTTAGAGAGTACCCACTATCTAGCGTGATCGGCGGATCCACGGGACCTGCCCTCCCAGGCTACCGATAAGGAGTTCGCTGCAATGAATCCGTCGGCTACGCAAAACAATTCGCATGCTTCGAAGCACCGGTATCGGGTGGTGCAGTGGGCTACCGGCAATGTTGGTTCTCACGCTCTGCGGGCGATCATCCAACACCCGCAAATGACGCTTGTCGGGCTTTACGTCCACTCACAGTCCAAGGCCGGGCGCGATGCCGGCGAGCTGTGCGGAATGGGCACGGTCGGTATCAAGGCCACTCGCAGTATCGAGGACATCATCGCCCTCGAGCCCGATTGCGTACTATACATGCAGCAAGGTTGCAATTTCGATGATCTCTGCCGGCTGTTGGAGTCCGGCATCAACGTCGTCACCACGCGCGATGAGGTGCAGAATCCCGTCTGCATGGAACCCGCGATCCGTGAGCGCGTCGAAGCGGCCTGCCGTCGCGGCAACTCCTCGATACACGCAACTGGCAGCAGTCCCGGCTTCATCACCGAAGCGGTGCCGCTGGTGCTGGCGTCGATTCAGCGGCGCCTCGACAGCGTTCGAATCAGCGAGTTCGCGGACCTTGCTTCACGCGATTCGCCGGATATGCTGTTCAACATCATGGGATTCGGACGCGCACCGATACCGGGGGCGAACGAGGCGCGCGCCACTTATCTACGCCATTCCTTCGGCCCCTCGCTGCAGTTGACCGCCAACGCGTTGGGCCTGCAGTTCGATTCTATCGAGTCAAAAGGCGAAGTCGCACTCGCCCGGAATGACACACGGATCGCGGCGGGTACAGTCAAGGCCGGGACGGTAGCCGCACTGCGCACCGTGATCGCCGGCATGCGTCGAGGCAAGGTGCTGATGAGCATGACACCGACCTGGTATTGCACAACTGACATCGACGCTGATTGGAATCTGCGTCCCGACGGCTGGCATATCGTCGTCGAGGGCGATGCACCGTTTGAAATGGACCTGCGCTTTACAACGCCCGCCGAGCGAAAGGCCGCCGTGACGCCGGGCTACACCGCGCATCGCGCAATCAACGCCATTCCCTATGTATGCGAGGCATCGCCGGGAATCCGCACCGTCGCCGATTTGCCGCAGATTATCGCCGACCTGCGCGAGCAGCCGCCACAGAGCTGAGACTAAGCCGGGACCGATCAGCGTTACGTGAGTTTTTCGACGCTGGCAATTCAGTTAAATCGTGGAGGGTTGCATTGATGAGCATCGAGCAAACAACACTCGCCACCCTGGTCGCCAAGGAAGAAATCCGCGAGCTGGCCATGCTCTACTCTCGCGGCGTCGACCGCAAGGACATCGAACTGCTACGCACTCTCTACGCCCAGGACGCCACCGACCATCACGGCAAGTATTTCAGCGGCGGCGCCGAGGACTATCTGCGCTTTCTGGAGAAATCGTTCCCGCACATGCGCATGA
>JAQGOF010000188.1 GCA_028293745.1 Gammaproteobacteria bacterium
CACCTCCGGATGCCCGAAGAACCAGAAGATGTGCTGGAACATCACCGGGTCACCGCCGCCGGCGGCCGTGAAGAACGTCGTGCCGAAGAAGTGATCGGTGAGCAGCATCGTCACTGCACCAGCCAGCACCGGCATGACCGCAATGAGCAGATACGCGGTGATCAGCCACGTCCACACGAACAGCGGCATCCGCAGGAGCGACATGCCAGGTGCGCGCATGTTCAGGATGGTGACCACGACGTTGATCGCTCCGAGGATCGACGACGCACCCATCATGTGCACCGCGAAGATCAACATCGGGAACGAAGCCCCGTTCTGCAGGACGAGTGGTGGATACATCGTCCAGCCACCTGCCGGTGCACCACCGGGCACGAACAGCGTGGCCAGCAGCAGCGTGAAGGCGAACGGGAGAATCCAGAAGCTGAAATTGTTGAGGCGGGGCAAGGCCATGTCGGGCGCGCCCACTTGCATCGGGATCATCCAGTTGGCGAGCCCCGTCCAGGCCGGCATGACCGCGCCGAAGATCATGACCAGCGCGTGCATGGTCGTCATGGAGTTGAACAGCTGCGGATCGACGAACTGCATCCCGGGCTGGAAGAGCTCGGCCCGGATCACCATCGCCATCGCGCCGCCGATGAAGAACATCAGGCACGCGAACACCAGGTACATCGTGCCGATGTCCTTGTGATTCGTGGCATAAACCCAGCGCCGCCAGCCGTGCGGCTTGTGGTCGTGGTCGTCGTGTGCGGCGGCTACTGAATGCTCGGCCATGGGCGTTCTCTCAACTTGATATGGCTACTGTTCGGATCGACGTAGGCGGGTAGTAGTTCGCGCGCTCAGCCGGCGTTGGGCTTCGCGGCATCTGCCGGCGCGCTCGCAGTCGGCGTGGTCCCGACGGGAGCTGCCGCCTGCTTCTGCTGCTCGGCCTTTTCCTTCAGCCACGCCGCGAAATCCTCTTTCGAGCGCGCATCGACAACGATCGGCATGAAGCCATGATCGCGCCCACACAACTCAGCACACTGCCCGCGGTAAAGACCCGTCTTGTCGGCATCGATGTTAAACCACGCTTCATTGACGAAGCCCGGAATACCGTCCTTCTTGACTCCGAACGCAGGCACCCACCAGGAGTGAATCACGTCGGCGCCGGTAACCAGCAGACGTACTTTCGTACCCACCGGAACGACGAGCGGGTTATCAACATTGAGCAGGTAGTGATCCACCGTATTGGGATCGACACCCGACCCGAGCTCGCGCGCCGCGTCGCTCTTGCGATCGAGCCGCGAGAAGAACGTCACGCCCTTGTCGAGGTACTCGTAGTTCCATCCCCACTGAAAGCCCGTCACCTTGATAGTGAGCTCGGTTTTCGTCGTGTCCTCGATCTCGACGAGCGTGCGCGCGGCCGGTACCGCCATGGCGATCAGGATGATGACCGGCACGGCCGTCCACAAGATCTCCACACGCGTGTTGTGGACCATTGTCGTATCAGCGACCGCGCCTTTCGACTTGCGGTAGACCACGATCGACCAGATCATCGCGGCGAAGACGACGACCGCGATGGCGACGCACACCCAGAAAATGAGCATGTGCAGGTCATAGATCCGGCGGCTCATCTCGGTCACACCCTGCGTCATGTTGAGCAGGCTCCAACCGGATTCCGCCCGCGCAGGGGTCGCCTGCAGAGCCATGGCCAGAGCAGCGGTGGTGGCAGCGAAGAACGCGGCGGCGCGCGCGCAATTTGAGCGAATCATCATTTACCTTGTTAGACCTTTTGGCGCGCACCTATCACAGGCACAAGCGCGACGCATGACCTGAACTATTATCCTGCAGTCAAAAGAGGCTCGCGGCCCTTTGTGACACACGCAGCAAAAGACGCGACTTTCGCTGCGTTCTACCCGTCCGCTTTTCACACCGGCTGAGCCAGGGAAGGCGACTCGTTGACGCGGCCAATCAGACCCTGCAACCGAACAGCAAGTCCGCGCCGCTCTGCCTCCGTAAGAAAACTGCCCAGCTCGCATTGACGGCCGTGTGACTCGATCGTGAGCCGGCTCGGATGCAAGCGCGATGCGGGGCGGCGGAGTTTAACCTGCGCCCAATGCCGCGGGAACACGTGTCGAACGGAATGCTGCTGGTCCTGCAGCTCTACGCTGACGTCCGACTCCGTAACCGTAATCGTCTGCCGGTGGTGACGTCGGGCCATGCTCACCTTCAGTGCCCAGCCCAGCAACGCCATTTCGAGTCCCGCGAACGGCAGCACCGGCCAGAAGCCTTGGGCGGCCATCAAGCCCGCGACCCCGAAAGATACAAAGCACACGCTGCCGAAAAACAGCACTGCGGCACGAATGCTGAGCGAGCAGTGCGGACAGATTTCAATGCGTTGCGGGTCGGGGTGCACTGACGGTGACCGTGATATTCAGCGCGGTGCTGAACAGATGGTACTGCGAGAGATTTTTTATTCAAGTCAAAAACTTAGGAGAGAAAGGCGGCGCCCCAGCTGTTCGCCCGAGCGAACATCGGACTGCGCGTCCGGCTCAAACGGAAACACGGCGAGAGGTTCTCCTCCCAGCCTGCGCTCCAGGCTCGACAGGTTCTCCGCTCGTCGCTCGAGCGTGGGATCGATGCTGTTCGCCACCCATCCTACGAGTTCTGAGCCACCCGCTTCGATCGCCCGCTTCGTCAGCAGCGCGTGGTTCAAGCACCCCAAGCGCAGCCCCACGACCAGCAGCACCGGAACACCTAGCAATTTTGGCAGGTCTGACATCGTCTGCGAGTCGCTTATGGGTGCATACCAGCCGCCCGCGCCCTCCACCACGACCAGGTCAGCACCAGCCGCCAAAATATCAAAGCTCCGCCTGATCAGGCGCATATCCACCTCGATTCCGGCCTCTTCTGCCGCGATATGCGGCGAAATGGCAGGCTCGAAGCAATACGGGTTCACTGCTGCGTACGGGGCGGCGACATTCGAAGCTGCTGCCAGGGCCAGAGCGTCCGCATTGCGCAGGCCCGCCGGCGTGTGTTCCGATCCCGATGCAATCGGTTTCATCACCGATACACGCGACCCGTGCCTCACGAGCGCTTTTACGAGTGACACGGACACCAGAGTCTTTCCCACGCCGGTGTCGGTGCCGGTGACGAAGATGCCTGTAGGTTTCTGCTTCATGGATTTGCGTCACCTTGGCCCGTGCCGCCTGATCGCGCTCGGAGATATACGCACCTCACCTCCAACTACCGGCGCCCCGGCGCGGCCCGCGGCCCCCCATGTCGCGCCGTAGATCACTTCATAGGTAGCCGGCAACCGGCCGTCCCGTCTATACGCCTCGTAAGCTGCCTGTACGCGCGCGAGGCGTGCGCGCCCCATCAGACCGCGCGAGCGACCCGCTGTCACATTGTGTGCGCCAATCGCCTTCAAATCTTTCATGAGCGCCAACGTATCCGTGTACGTGAGCTGGATGCGATCGACATCTAACACCGGCTCCACGAGTCCTGCGCGAACGAGCGCCTCGCCAACATCGTGCATGTCCACGAACTGATTGACGTGGTTGTACCCGTCCGCCTCGGCCCACGAAGCGCGAAGCTCCTTCAGCGTGTCCGGCCCAAAAGTACTGAACGCGAAGAATCCCTCCGGCTTCAGCACGCGCCTGACCTCCGCGAAAGTCACGTCCAAAGGATCGCACCACTGCAGCATCAGGCTGCTGAATACAACATCGACACTGGAATCCGCAAAGGGCAAGCGCATTGCATCTGCACATACACGCTCGAAGCGCCTGAAAAGATGCTGCCGTCGTTGTGCCTCGCGCAGCATCCCGGGTGCCATATCAACAGCCACCACGAGCGCGCGTCGATACCGACGCTTCAATTCTTCAGCCCCACGACCGGTGCCGGCACCGAGATCGAGTACGACCCGAGGTTGGAATTTGAAGAGCTCCAGCCGGCCCATCAACTCCTCGTTCACGCGCCCCTGCAAAACCGCAGCCGCCTCGTATCGCGCACTCGCGCGATCAAATGAAGCGCGGATGCCGGGCCGGTCAAGGCGAAACGCATTGGCACCGACCTCGCCTTCGCTCGCGGCGCTTACTCCATCCTTCTCATCCCCCGCGTTCATCGCGAAGACGCCTTCAACTTCTTTCGCGCCCGCGCCTTCATCCGCTTCTTCTTCGCCGGACGGCCTGGCGTCGCTTTGGCCGCCGGTCGCGCGACGGCACCACCGCCACCTTTGGCAGGATTACTCACCGTCCTGCCACTCGCCGCTCGATCGCGGGCCGTCCCTCCGATCACCGCACCACCAACGGCCGCGGCCCCCACAACCGCGACCTCACCGAAGTTGCTCCCGCTACCGACGACACCCTCTTGAATGTCGGCACCACGTAGAAACCTATCCACCAACGCCGCGAACTCCCCCCTATGCGACAGAAACGGCGCATGCGCGGCGCGGCGCATCTCAACATACCTCGCGTCGGGCAATGCCCGCGCCAAGGCATGCGAGGCCGCCGGTGCAGTGATGCGATCATTTCGGCCGGCGATCACCAGCGTCGGCGCCTTCACGTGCGATAGCGTCGGACGCAGATCGCTTGTAGCCAACGTGTTAAGCCCCGCCTCGAGCGCTCCCGGCTGCGCTTCCCCGTGAACGAACAACGCATGCCGCAACTGATCGAGCACGCCGCTCCCTTCAATACTGCCCCGGACCTGCAACTCGAGAAAATCGCTTACCGTCCGCCGGTAGTCCTGACGCAACTGCGTAGCCAGCTTCGTGATGACGGCCGGCGGCATCCCATACGGCCAATCGGGTGACTGGGCGAATCGAGGAGTCGCAGCGACCAGCACCAGCCTGTCAATCTGACCGGGCATCGCGGCCGCCAGATCCAGCGCTATCTGTCCTCCAAGTGACCAACCCAATAAGGAGTAGCGGTTGGAAACAGACGTGAGCGTGCTGTGAAGCAACCACGCTTGCTCCGCAGGCGTACCACGGCCAGAACTCCAAGCGCTCTGCCCATGGCCAGGCAGATCCACTGCAATCATGCGGTAACGGTCGCGCAGCTCCTCTACCAAACCGTCCCACACACGCACGTTGAGACCCCATCCGTGCAACAGCACGAGGTCAGGTCCAGTACCATTAATCTCGACATATAACTCTTTCATTGAACGTCTTGCGCCGCGCATACGTGGCTCAAAGCCTCGAGAAGCGCATCAACCTGAGCCTCAGTGTGAGCAGCTGACAGTGTCACGCGCAGTCGCGCGCTTCCACGCGGAACAGTCGGCGGGCGTATAGCCACCACACAAAAGCCAGCCGCAAACAATTCCCGCTGCGCCCGCAGAGCCGCCTCCGCACTGCCCACCATCACGGGTTGAATCGGCGTCAGCGGATGCGTCGCCTGCACCTCGCCATAACATGCCCCCATCACCGCCACCCCCAACTGCTGCGCCCCCGCGCGAAACCTAGCCGCCAGCGCCAACACCCGCTCCCGACGCCATGATTCCCGCTGAGCAATTTCCAACGCCTTACGCGAGGCAGCCGCAACCGGCTGCGGTAGCGCAGTCGTGTATATATACGATCGCGCCTTCTGCATCAGAAGCTCGATCAACTCACCCGAGCCAGCAACAAAAGCGCCAAACGAACCGAACGCCTTCCCCAGCGTGCCCACCAACACCGGCACGGCGTCCGCATCCAGCCCGAAATACTCAACGGCGCCTCGACCGCTTGCGCCGATCACACCCAGGCCGTGAGCATCGTCCACCACCAACCACGCGTCATGCGCCCGGCCAGAGCGAGCGAGCGAATCAAGCGGCCCAACATCGCCATCCATGCTAAACACGCCGTCCGTTGCAATGACGGCAGCGGTATCCGCATGCGCGGCCAATGCTGATTCAGCCGCAACTGCATCCGCGTGCGCATATCGCTTGAACAGCGCACCGGACAAAAGTCCGCCATCTATCAACGATGCATGACTCAGCCGGTCCAGCAACACCATTTCCCCGCGGCCAGCCAACGTGGTGATCGCCGCAAGGTTCGCCATGTACCCGGTGGAAAACAGCAACGCTCGTTCGCGCCCCGTGAATGCGGCAAGGTCTTCTTCGAGGCGACTGTGTTCAGCGCCATGTCCGGTAACCAGGTGCGAAGCCCCACTGCCGGCACCACAGCGTCCGGCGCATTCCGCCATCGCGGCGGCAACAGCGGGATGGCGCGCAAGACCCAGGTAATCGTTGCTGGAGAAGTCGATGAGCTCTCGCCCATCTACAACCGTAGTTACGCGACTCCCGGGCTCGACGAATCCGTCAATCGTTCGCCGCGCGCGACGAAGATGCTCACGATCGAGCTGCGCGAGGGCGGCCCCCAGGTCAGACGACCTGCGCTTCACTCGCGTCCTCGAGCCGAGGCGCCACAAGCGCAGCTGCGCCGTCAGCTCGGACGGCCTGACCCTCCGCCTTCAACCCCAGTCGCGCAAACAACTGCTGATCTCGCATCACGTCGGGATTACCCGTTGTCAACAGCTTCTCACCGTAGAAAATTGAGTTGGCGCCAGCCAGGAAACACAACGCTTGCACCTCGTCACTCATTCCCTCGCGCCCAGCGGACAGGCGAACGTGAGACGCTGGCATCAGTAGTCGAGCGACTGCGATAGTGCGGACGAAATCAAACGGATCGACGCCCGCACGCCCATGCAGAGGCGTTCCAGGAACTTGCACAAGCTGATTGATTGGCACGCTCTCTGGATGCTCGGGCAGATTCGCAAGCGTACGCAGCAGTTGCGCACGATCCGTAACGGACTCACCCATTCCAACAATTCCGCCGCAACACACCTTGAGTCCCGCCTCTCGTACAGCGTCAAGGGTGTCCAGACGGTCCTGGTATGTTCGGGTGGTGATGATTTCGCCGTAGTACTCGGGCGACGTATCCAGGTTATGGTTGTAGAAGTCCAAACCCGCGTCCTTGAGCTGCAGAGCCTGATCAGGTTTGAGCATGCCCAGCGTCGCGCACGTCTCCAGGCCCGCGGCACGTACTTCGCGAATCATCTCAGAGATGATCGCAATGTCCTTCGCCTTGGGCGAGCGGTACGCAGCTCCCATGCAAAACCGCGTCGCGCCGGCTGCTTTCGCCCGTCCCGCGGCCTCTCGGACCTCCGCAACCTCCAGCAACGTTTCGCGGTCGAGCCCCGTGTCGTAGTGAACGCTTTGAGGGCAGTAAGCGCAGTCTTCAGGACACGCCCCCGTCTTGATCGACAAGAGCGTACTCATCTGAACGGTGTTCGGGAGGTGATGCTCGCGATGCACGCGCTGCGCCTGAAAGATCAGGTCCATGAAGGGCAGGGCGAACAACGCCTGCACCTCGGGAAGCGACCAATCGTGGCGAACAGAGCCGAGCGCAGGTGGATTCATGCAATCCCTCGAAATGAGGCCAAGAAAATCAGGTGAATGCGATGTTCAGGGGCCGGACCCTAGGTGTCAACCAGCGCAAGCCCCTTCAGTCGACAATTGATCATTTTCTGATCACCGCGGGGCCAAGGCTTCCGGGCGGGTCAGTGCGCATAAATGTACTGGAGCAGAGTCCCTACAAAGATCACCATGCCCACGTACTGGTTGTTCAAAAAAGCCCGCAGACACCCAGCCGGGTTGCGATCCCGGATCAACCACTGCTGATAGAGGAACAGCAGACCGGCCGCCGTCAATCCCGCGTAGTACCACTGCCCGAAATGCATGTTCTGCCCCGCGAGCACGAGGGCGAAAATCATCATGGCCTGCATCACGAAGATCAGCATCTTGTCCATGTCAGCGAACAGGATCGCGCTCGATTTCACGCCGATCCTCAGGTCGTCTTCGCGATCGATCATCGCGTAAATAGTGTCGTAGATCGCCGCCCAGATGACTGCCGCGAT
>JAQGOF010000193.1 GCA_028293745.1 Gammaproteobacteria bacterium
GTACTTTTGAGCGGAGGGCTGGACTCGACCACCGCACTTGCGATTGCCCTGTCCGAAGGTTTCGAGCCGTACGCGATGTCCTTCCGGTACGGCCAGAGACACGTGGTGGAATTGGAGTCCGCGAAGCGCATTGCCGCCCAGATGGGCATCCGAAAGCACGTGATCGTGGACATCGACCTGCGGCAGTTTGGCGGCTCCGCACTGACCGCTGAGATCGATGTGCCCAAAGGACGCCCGGCGGCTGAGATGTCTGCGGGTATTCCCATTACCTACGTGCCGGCGCGGAACACCATCTTCCTTTCCTTCGCTCTCGGCTGGGCCGAGACGTTGGGCGCGCAGGACATCTTCGTCGGCGTCAATGCCCTGGACTACAGCGGTTACCCGGACTGTCGTCCGGAGTTCATCGCAGCGTATGAGCGCATGGCCAATCTCGCCACCAAGGCGGGCGTGGAGGGCAGTCAGCGCCTGAAGATTCATACTCCGCTCATAGAGCTCACCAAGTCGCAGATCATTGCGCGTGGCCTCGCACTGGGCGTTGATTACGCGTGGACGAGTAGCTGCTACGACCCCGGCCCCAAAGGCGAACCCTGCGGCTCGTGCGATTCCTGTGTGTTACGTGCGAAGGGATTCAGCGAGGCGGGCACTGCGGATCCGCTGCTGACGCGCATGCGTTCGGCTTGATTGGGTATGACTTACGCCGTCAAAGAAATTTTCTACACGTTGCAAGGCGAGGGCGCGCAGGCCGGACGGCCCGCCGTCTTCCTGCGCTTCGCCGGGTGCAACCTGTGGACGGGACTCGAACGCGATCGCGACAAGGGCCCCGGGGGCTGCTCTCGTTGGTGCGACACGGATTTCGTCGGCACCGACGGTTCCGGCGGCGGCAAGTTTCAGTCGCCCGCGCAACTGGTGAGTGCCGTCGCGAGTCACTGGCCGGATTCGGACCGGCCCGGTCATCCGGTAAAGCGGTTCGTCGTTTGTACCGGCGGGGAGCCTCTGCTGCAACTCGATGAGCCGTTGTTGGCCGAGTTCAACGCCGCAGGTTGGTTCGTTGCGGTCGAGACCAACGGGACCGTGGATCCGCCCGCGGGTGAGTTATGGTTGACCGTGAGTCCGAAGGCCAACTCTGCGTTGCGGGTGTTGCGCGGGAATGAGCTCAAGCTCGTTTTCCCGCAAGTGGGCGCAGAGCCGGAGCGCTTTCAGGATCTGGCCTTCCAGCATTTCTTCCTGCAGCCCATGGACAGTGCGGATGTAGCGCAGAACACTTCGCAGGCGTTGCAGTATTGCCTTGCGCATCCGCAGTGGCGTTTGAGCCTGCAGACACACAAGATCCTGCAGATTCCCTAGTAGCCCATGCTGGGCCCGGGGGACACTACTCATGTGCGCTCACGGCGTGCTCTGATCCACACCAGTGCGATCAGCGTCACCATTCCGGCCCCTGACAGATAGTACCCGACAGAGGAAAGTCCGTACTTTTGCGCCAACGAGGTCGCAATGTAGGGAGCCAGCGAAGCCCCGACGATACCGGCCAGATTGAAGGTCAGTGACGCTCCGGTGTACCGGACCGGAGTCGCGAACAACTCCGCCAGCGCCGTACCGAGTGGCCCATACGTCAAACCCATCAACGCCAGACCGAGACACAGAAATGTGAGCACGCCCGCCGCACTACCCGAGCCAAAGAGAGGCGCGAGCGTCAGGCCGAACGCAACGATTGCAACTGTTGCTCCAATCAGTACTTCCAGCCGGCCGAATCGGTCCGCAAGCAGTGCTGAGATGGGAATCGTTGCCGCGAAGAAAAGTACGCCAATCATCTGCATGACCAGGAAGTGCGGGCGCGCATAACCCAGTGCAGTGGTGCCCCAGCTCAACGAGAACACGGTCATCAGATAGAACACGACGAAAGTTGCTGTGGCTGCAAACGTGCCCAGGATGAGCGTGACACCGTACTCGCGGACGACAGCAAACATCGGAACCGCGACACGCTCATTGTTCTCGATAGCATGCTGGAAGGCGGGCGTCTCTGCCAGGCGCAGCCGGACATACAAACCGACGAAGACCAGGAGCGCGCTGGCCAGGAACGGCACGCGCCAGCCCCAGGCAAGCAATTCAACGTCGTTGAGCCTGGTAGTCAGCCACAGAAACGTCCCTGACGAGCAAATGAAACCGATGGGTGCACCCAGTTGCGGAAACATCCCATAGAGAGATTGTCTGCCGGGTGGCGCGTTCTCGGTCGCCAACAGCACGGCTCCTCCCCACTCACCACCGAGGCCCAAACCCTGACCGAAGCGCAACAGCGCGAGCAACAAAGGCGCCAATACTCCAATCTGGGCGTAGGTCGGCAGCAGCCCGATGAGGACCGTGGACAGGCCCATCGTGAGCAGGGCAGCGACGAGAGTCGCCTTGCGGCCAATGCGGTCGCCAAAGTGCCCGAAGACGGCCGAGCCCACCGGCCGCGCAAAGAATGCCAGGGCGAAAGTCGCGAGTGACTGCAGTCCCGCGGCCTTGGGATCGGCTGCAGGGAAGAAGAGCTTCGGGAACACGAGGACTGCCGCAGTCGCGTAAATGTAGAAATCGAAGAACTCGATCGTCGTGCCTATGAGGCTCGCGAACAGTACGCGCTGCGGCGAATTCCTGGGTTGAGTGCTGGCGGCGGCCAGGGAAGCAGGCAGCGGCTGCAGGTCGGCATCGGTCATGCCCCTAGCCTAGCCGCTGCCGATGCTCATCGCCAGCGCGCAGCGTGTGCACGGACTCTGGGATCAATCAGGTATTTCTTGCCGGTCTTGTGCGCCACGGTGGCGATGATCTGCTCAATCGGAAATTCCCGCATCGGACGATTCGCTGGCGCTATCGGACGTCGTGTCCGCTGCCAAACTCACTGCGTCTGCACGACGCGGTGAAGAATGGTTCCGACATTCGACTCGCTCAGCCCGGTGAGTTGCGCCACGTGCCCGCGGCGCGATTGCAGGAAGTCCAGGCGGACGCTTGAGGCTCGCGCTACACTTCTTGCTATGGAATCGAAGCTCGCCAACGAAGCCAAATTGGCACTCCTTGCAGCCGCCCGGCGCCTCACTCTCGAGTTGCTCGGCCCTTGAGGAGCCAAGCGCATGTTCTGGGAAATCGCACAAATCGAAGTAAAGGCAGGAGAAGAGGCGGCTTTCGAAGCGGCCGTCGCGAAAGCGGTGCCCCTGTTCAAAAGCGCGCGTGGTTGTGAGGGCATGCGGCTGCATCGATCCGTCGAGCACCCGAGCCGCTACCGGTTGGTCGTTGATTGGGACACGGTCGAAGATCACACGGTGCATTTCCGCGGGTCGGAGAATTTCCAGGAGTGGCGCCGCCTGGTGGGCGCACACTTTGCCGGCCCGCCGGTGGTGGAGCACACACACCGCGTAGTTGATGGCTTCTGACAAAGGTAACGTGCAGATGAGCTTCAAGACGGCCGACCTGGTAGATGCACATAGCGATGTAGTCAAAAGCTGCGAGGCGCAGTTCCGGCAATACGGCGGGCGAGTCCGTTTTCACGGTCCCATCCGTACGGTCAAGTCAACCGAGGACAATGCCCTGCTCAAACAAACATTGTCGACTGCCGGCGATGGTGCCGTGCTGGTGGTCGATGGCAGCGGATCTCTGCGTAGCGCTCTCGTTGGCGACATCATCGCTGCATTGGGTCAGAAGAACGGCTGGGCCGGTCTCGTGCTCTGGGGCGCCGTGCGCGACACGGTCGCGCTGAGCGGCATCGACATTGGCATCAAGGCCTTGGGCTCGAATCCATGGCGCAGCAGCAAAAACGGCACGGGGCAGGTTGACGTACCGGTCAGCTTCGGTGGGGTTGAATTCCGGCCTGGCTACTGGCTGTACAGCGACGAGGACGGAATATTGGTCAGCAGCCGGCGCTTGTAACGATCACCTGACGCGGACCGATGCGCCGTCTTTCTATACCGTCCGGCCGTCGTACTCGGCCGATTTCGCCCGCTCATCCCGCACAAACTCGCTGAAAGTCGGGCCAGACGCAACCCGTTCCAACGCGCGTGACTCGCTATCCAGGCGTTGGATCGCGTGAAGCCGGTCGGCATTCCCCAGTTTCGCTCGGTCAACCGCACTCTTCAGTACACGAATTGTTTCGTCGTAAACCTTGAGCGGCACCGGGAAAGGATGTCCGTCTTTTCCACCATGGGCCATTGAGAAGCGCGCCGGGTCCGAGAAGCGGGATGGCGTGCCGTGAACCACTTCCGCAACGAGTGCGAGCGATGCGACCGTGCGGGCACCCACCCCGGGGGTTAAAAGGAGATCGGTGAAGTCCTTGGGCCCTCGATCGGCTGCGGTGGCAAGGACACCGTGTAACCTGCGCAACACGACATCCGAGGCGCGTACGTCGTGATGAGCTGGCATGTGGAGATGGGGCAGGGGAGGCTCGTCCTGGACTTGTGGCTCGAGCTCGGGGAAAAGGCTGAGCGCGGCGTTGCCTCGAAGCCGCTTCAACACCGCTATCGTCAGGTCCGGACCACCCTGCACCAACTCGAGTCCGGCACATCGGCTGCGCGCAGCCCGCACATCCGCCAGATTGACGATCGTGCCCTGGTTGCGCCCCTCGATCGCCGAATGGGGCGAATCCAGGAAGCTCTCCAGATTCTCCGAAAGCCAGTGGTAACGACGCGCCTCCGAGCGCGCATCGCTCATTCCCTGTTGTACGACGCACCACTTTCCGTCCGCCGTGACGATGAACGAGTGCAGGTACAAGTCGAAACCGTCCTGAACGGCGGCACTATCAACTTTCGCGACCAGGCGGCTGGCCTGTACAAGCGGCACTGCATCCAGTCCCGTTCTGTCGCCAACCTGTATGAGCTCATCTGGAGTGCGCCGCGAATGTCGGCCACGACCACCGCACACGTATAGCCCGAGCTCGTCCCGTATTGGGGACAGGCCGCGCTTGAGCGCTCCTATTACACTCGTCGTGATTCCAGACGAATGCCAATCCATTCCCATGACTGCGCCGAAAGATTGGAACCAGAAGGGATGCGCAAGCCTGCGCAACAACTCGTCGCGCCCGTAGTGATGGACAATTGCCTCAACGATGACCCGCCCAAGCGAGGCCATTCGTGTCACGAGCCACGGCGGTACGTGCCCGCCGTGCAGCGGCAGATCGGCGCTGCCAGTTCGGTTTGCCATGGCCTAGTATCGTTTACTTCAGGGCCGCTCGTGAAGCGCTGACCACGGCTTTGGTCAACCGCCCCAACATGGGCATCTGCAAGCGCGTGTGCTGCCAATACAACGGAACCGACAGTAACCGTCCAGGTACCAGCTCGACCAACGATCCATCACGAAGATGCGACGCGACCAGCGACTGCGGATTCATGGCCCAGCCGATTCCCGCCACGCTCGCGTCAATGAAGGCTTGGGTTGATGGCAGCCAGTGCGCCCGGATATCGACATCCCGCCTGCAGATCGCACGAACCCATTGCGCCTGCAAACGATCCTTGGGATTGAATTTCAGGCTGGGCGCCGCTGCAAGCGCGGCGGCCGTGACACCATCCGGAAAATGACGCCGGACGTACTCGGGGCTCGCGACAGCACAGTATTTCAACTTCCCGAGTGCAACACTGTCGCAACCCTGCAGCGGCTGCGAATCGGCAGTCACCGCTGCCAGCACATCCCCGGCGCGCAGCCATTGCTGAGTATGTTCCTGATCGTCTATGGCGATGTCCAACAGTGCCCGATCCGCACCCAGGAACGCAGCCATCGCCCTGATAAACCATGTCCCCAAGCTATCGGCATTGACCGCAACCCGTATGGTCACCCGTTCGTCAGCGGATCCGGCAGCCAGCAACCTGGGCAAACTGCCATGGAGCTCATGCTCGAGCATTCCAACCTGCTCGACATGCCGGCATATCAACCGGCCCATTTCGGTAGCCGTGCAAGGCTGCCCGCGGACGAGCAGAACACCACCCAATCGATCTTCCAACTGCTTGACCCGCTGCGATATCGCGGAGGGAGTGACGTTGAGAGCCCGTGCCGCACGTTCGAAACTTCCCTCCCGCACCACCACGGCAACAGCAGACAACGAGACGTAATCCAGCATGATTAGCTGTCCTTAAGTAAGGACAGTAAGTTTAACTGGATTCATGCACGCCGGCGCGCCACTCTTTGCCGCATGCCAATCTCCGCGTTCACAACCGGGTTTGCCCTCGGTGCGACACTCATCATCGCAATCGGTGCCCAGAACGCCTTCGTCCTGCGGCAAGGACTGCGGCGTGAGCACGTCCTGATAATCGTCGCCTTCTGCGCGTTAGCTGATCTTCTGTTGATCGGCGCCGGGGTCGCCGGAGTCGCTCGTGTGCTGGGCGAGGCGCCGCGTCTCACACTCGCGTTGACGGTGGCAGGGATGATATTTCTCGCGTGGTATGGGATACGAGCACTTGCACGCGCCAGGAGGGCAAGTTCCATGAGCGTCGAAGAGGGCGCGAGCCGCATCTCGATTCGCAGTGCGGTTGCTCAAGCGGCGGGTTTCACCTTCCTGAATCCGCACGTATATCTCGATACCGTTCTGCTCATGGGATCCATCGGTGCCCGCCAGCCTGCTGATCTACGCTTTTGGTTCGTGGGCGGTGCCGCTGCCGCCAGCGGTGCCTGGTTCACCACGCTGGGCTTCGGCGCGCGACTGCTCAGACCCGTGTTCCGAACGTCGCGAGCGTGGCAGGTCCTCGATACGCTGGTTGGACTTACGATGCTGGCGCTCGCCGCGAACCTGCTCGGGAAGCTGTACTGACGCTAAGTCCCTGAAAAGGCTTGGCGCGGCTGCCGCGGCAGGATCCGCCGCCGCAGCACGCTCTGGCTTCGAAATAGCTTGAAGCTGGATTCGCCAATCAGATAGGATTCGCCCCCCTCTAGCCGGAGCGGTAGTTCAGCTGGTTAGAATACCGGCCTGTCACGCCGGGGGTCGCGGGTTCGAGTCCCGTCCGCTCCGCCAGTTAAATCAATCACTTGGTGCGCCGTGCAAAGGCACGGTCTTCCAGCGGGTGCAAATCCCGCCCGGCATCTTTCGCT
>JAQGOF010000201.1 GCA_028293745.1 Gammaproteobacteria bacterium
AATTTCGCATCTATATACTCCGACCTCGGACTAACCCTGTTAACTGGAGATGCCAACATGGCGAAAGCAAAGAAGAAGGCCAAGAAGAAAGCAGCAAAGAAGAAGTA
The DNA here is from genome assembly GCA_028293745.1 of Gammaproteobacteria bacterium. Taxonomy (GTDB): domain Bacteria; phylum Pseudomonadota; class Gammaproteobacteria; order Steroidobacterales; family Steroidobacteraceae; genus 13-2-20CM-66-19. Next base: position 108 of record JAQGOF010000201.1, read on the forward strand.
GGCCTAACTCGGAAGGCCGCTTAATGCGGCCTTCCGGGTGACTCTTCGCTGAACCTGTGCCCGCATCTGCGGGCACAGTCGTTTCTGGAGCAAGCACATGTCTGCCGAAAGTGACGCGAACAAGCGGTTGGCGGCCCTGGCCGCACTGGAATTCGTGGAAGAGGGCGCCATCATCGGCGTCGGTACCGGGTCCACGGTCAATCTGTTCATCGAAGCGCTCATCCCGTACCGCAAGCGCGTTCGGGCCGCCGTTTCCAGTTCCAACGCCTCGACTCAGAGGCTCCTCGAGGGCGGAATCCCAGTGCTCGACCTCAATGACGCCGGCGATCTGGGCGTGTATGTCGATGGTGCGGACGAAGCTACCCGTGCTCGTCATCTGATCAAGGGTGGAGGCGCCGCCCTGACGCGCGAGAAGATTGTTGCCGCCGCTGCGGCGCGGTTCGTCTGCATCGCAGACGAGAGCAAGCTCGTCGATCGGTTGGGTACGTTCCCGCTACCCATTGAAGTGATCCCGATGGCGCGCTCACTCGTTGCTCGCCGCCTCGCCGCCTACGGAGGTCGTCCGGTATGGCGTCAGGCAGTCGTGACCGACAATGGCAATCACATCCTGGACGTGCACGGACTGGTTATCGATGACCCGCCGGCCATGGAACGCGACCTGAACCAGCTCGCGGGTGTCGTCACGGTGGGTTTGTTCGCTCTGCGTCCAGCCGATGTGCTCATCCTGGGTACGAGCGAGGGCATCCAGGTGCTGCAGTAGGCCGCGGGCAACTGCCGGCGGGCGGTCCATTGCCGCGGTGCGGCTTCAGACCCTGGGAATGAGATCGACCTTCGCGGCGCAGATAAAATCGTTCTCGCACAGGCCCTTGATGGAGTGGGTCGTGAAGACGATGCGGCAGTAGTTGTAGCCGACTTCGAGGTCCGGATGGTGGTCCTCGATGTTGGCTACGTGTGCGACGGCGTTCACGAAGCTCATCGTCCGATAGAAGTCTTTGAACGCGAGCTCGCGGCGGATGGACCGGGCATCGTCCGCCAGAACCCATGCGGCATCGAGTTGGGGCAGCAGGGCCGCGGCCGCGGCGCGTGTCAGAGGCGCCACGCCGCCCTCACAGGGTTTGCACTTTTTTTGAGCGAGATCGCTCATGCGCCAACGGCTGCCTGGGGTACCGTGCTCTGCGCGTCCCTGCGCACGAAGCTGCGCGCCACGTACTTCTCCACGAGATTCTGAAACTCCTCGGCGATGCGGTCGCCTTTCAAGGTGACGGTTTTCTCGCCATCCTCGTATACCGGCGCAATGGGCCGCTCACCGGTACCAGGAAGGCTGATGCCGATGTTGGCGTGCTTGCTCTCGCCAGGGCCGTTGACCACGCAACCCATCACCGCGACGGTCATGTCTTCGACGCCTTCGTACTCGCGACGCCACTGCGGCATGCGATGGCGGATGTGGGACTGGATCTGCTGTGCGAGTTCCTGGAAGAAGGTGCTCGTCGTGCGGCCGCATCCAGGACACGCCACGACCATTGGAGTGAACGACCGCAGTCCCATCGTCTGCAAGATTTCCTGCGCGACGATTACCTCATTCGTGCGGTCACCGTTGGGCTCGGGCGTCAATGACACGCGTATCGTGTCGCCAATGCCTTGCTGCAGGAGCACCGACATACCTGCGGTCGAAGCGACAATGCCCTTTGATCCCATGCCGGCCTCCGTGAGACCGAGATGGAGCGGGTATTCGCAGCGTGCAGCGAGAGCGGTGTAGATCGCGATGAGATCCTGAACACCGCTGACCTTCGCCGACAGGATGATCCGGTCGTGACGCATTCCGATCTCTTCCGCGCGCCGGGCACTCTCGACTGCAGAGGACACAACCGCGTTGCGCATCACTTCCTGGGCTGTCAGCGGTTCGGCGCGTGATGAGTTTTCATCCATCATCCGCGTGAGCAGGTCCTGATCCAGGCTCCCCCAATTGACACCGATGCGCACCGGCTTCTCGTAACGGCATGCCGTCTCGATCATTTCCACGTACTGCGGATCGCGTTTGCTTCCACGGCCTACGTTGCCGGGGTTGATGCGGTACTTCGCAAGCGCTTCGGCGCAAGCGGGGTGTTCGCGCAACAGCTTATGACCGTTGAAATGGAAGTCGCCGATCAACGGCACATTCACGCCCATCTGCGCGAGTCGGTCACGGATTGGCGCAACCGCCGCAGCGGCTTCGCTCGTGTTGACGGTGACTCGCACCAGTTCGGATCCCGCACGAGCGAGGGCCTTGACCTGTTGTACGGTCCCTTCGACGTCTGCGGTATCGGTGTTCGTCATCGACTGGACGACGATGGGCGCGTTACCGCCTACACGGACGGACGCGATTGAAACCTGAACGGAGGATCTGCGTGGGGCTGCCATAGTGTGTCTGGGAGTGGGGGGTCGGAATGGGAAGTCCCTCTATTCTACATGGGTTGCCGAATCGCCCGGTTTCGGCAATGCCGGGCGCAGAATTTGCTATCATTGCGCCCGCCCGCTGCATAGGTCTGTTCGGAGAGAGTCCGGCCCTACCGGAACGCCGAAGGCGCAAGTTTCCGCCCGGAAACGCTCAGGCAACAGGACGGCAGACCTTGGATGCGATGTCTTCGGACAGTGCGTCTCAGGCGGGCTCTGGAGAGTGGTGTCCCTCTATTTCAGGGCCACCCACCGAAGGGGAGCGGCGCGAAACGGGCGCCAGATCTCTCAGGTCACAGGACAGAAGGGCGGCACGCGCACCAGCAGTGCCGCCTTTTGTTTTGGAGGACCCGTGGGACGACGAACACCTCTCTTCGAGCTGCATCAGGAACTGGGCGCCCGCATCGTCGATTTCGGCGGCTGGGACATGCCCGTTCAGTACGCTTCACAGATTGGCGAACATCACGCCGTACGCCGCGCGGCGGGCATCTTCGATGTGTCGCATATGTGCGCCGTGGATCTCAAAGGGCTGCGCGTACGGCAATTCCTTCAGCACCTCCTGGCAAACGACGTAGCGAAGCTGAAAGTGCCAGGCAAGGCACTTTATTCCTGCATGCTGAATGAAGCAGGGGGCGTTCTCGACGATCTCATCGTGTACTTCCTGAACGAATCCGCGTTCCGTCTCGTCGTGAACGCCGGTACGCGCGACAAGGACCTCGCGTGGATCCGCAGCATCGGCCAGCAATTCGACGTGCAGGCGACCGAGCGAACCGACCTCGCGATACTCGCCATTCAAGGACCCGAAGCGCGGGCGAAGACCGCGGCTCTTCTGTCAGCTTCCGGTGCCAATGCTGCTATGGCACTCGGGCCGTTCTTTGGGCGCGACATTGACGGCTGGTTTGTCGCACGGACCGGTTATACGGGCGAGGACGGCTTTGAAGTGATGCTGCCCGCCTCGGATGCGGTGCGTGTCTGGCGAGAGTTGAATGCGGCTGGCGTTGTCTCATGTGGTCTGGGCGCGCGCGATACGCTGCGCCTGGAGGCCGGCATGAACCTGTACGGCAACGACATGGATGAAACCACTCATCCTTTTGAATCGGGGCTGGCCTGGACGGTTGCGATGCAACCAGGCGAGCGACGCTTCATTGGGCGTGAGGCATTGGAGAAGGTGCTGGCGAACACGGCAGCGCCGCCGCGGCAACTCGTGGGCCTCGTCCTCGAGGATCGCGGCGTCCTGCGGAGCCATCAGAAGGTGGTCCCGGCAGGTGAAACCACGAGTGGCACCTTCTCGCCCACCCTCGAGCGATCGATCGCTCTCGCACGCGTGCCAGCTGGCGCTGTGCAGCAAGTGCAGGTCGACATCCGCGGCAAGCTTCTCAACGCGCGGGTGGTCAAACCACCCTTCGTGCGATTCGGCAAAGCGATGATTTAACGGAGTAAACCGATGAGCAATGTCCCTCCCGACCTCCAATACACCAAGACGCACGAGTGGGTGCGAACCCTGCCTGATGGCACGGTCGAGATCGGAATCACCGATCACGCCCAACACGCCCTCGGCGACCTCGTCTTCGTGGAGGTCCCCGAAGCTGGCCGTGCCGTCGCGCTGGGCGAGCCCTGCGCCGTCGTTGAGTCGGTCAAAGCCGCGTCTGACGTCTACTCCCCGGTTGCAGGTGAGATCACGTTGGGCAATCCGTTGCTGGCTGGAGAGCCGGAAGCCGTCAACAACGATCCGTACGGCAAGGGGTGGCTGATGCGCCTGCATCCGACGAAGGGCGCCGCTTCTGCCGATCTCATGCCGGCGGACAAATACCAGACTCTGCTGCAGACGGAGGGAGGCTGATGGCGTTCATTCCGCATACGCCGGCCGATGTCGAGGCCATGCTGGCGACCATCGGCGTGTCCAGCATCGAGCAACTCTTCGATGAGATTCCCGCATCGCTGCGCGTGAAGTCGCTGGACAGGGTGCCCGTCGGGCTCAACGAGATGCAGATTGGACGGCTGATGAGCGAGCGGGCGCGGGCTGACGGGCGGCCGTTATGTTACATCGGCGCCGGCGCGTACGAGCATCACATACCGGCCGCAGTCTGGGCTCTCACGACTCGGGGCGAGTTCTACAGCGCCTATACGCCGTACCAGGCTGAAGCGAGCCAGGGCACGCTGCAGCTCATTTACGAATACCAGACGATGATGGCGAGCCTCACGGGCATGGACGTCTCGAATGCTTCGCTGTACGACGGGGCATCGGCGGTCGCGGAAGGCAGCCTCATGGCGGTGCGCGCGAATCGCAAATCAAAGTCGCTGCGTATTCTCGTGCCGCGAACCGTGAATCCGCAGTATCGCCGGGTGGCCGTCGCTACCGCGGGCAATCAGGGCCTGCGCTTCGAAGACGTTGCATACACGCCTGATGGCGGCGTGACCCCGCTCGATGCTCTGAAGAAGTACGACAGTGAGGATGTCACGGCGATCGTGATCCAACAGCCCAATTTCTTTGGTCAGCTCGAGGATGTCGATGCGCTGACCGATTGGGCGCATGCCAAGGGTACCTTCGTCATCGCCGTAGTGAATCCCACTTCGCTTGCGCTGTTGAAACCCCCCGGTGAGTGGGGCAGCAGCGGCAAAGGAGCAGACATTGTCGTCGGTGACGGCCAGCCGCTCGGCGTGCCGCTGTCATCCGGCGGTCCATACTTCGGGTTCATGACGACGCGCATGGAGTATGTCCGGCAGATGCCCGGGCGTATCGTCGGGCGCACGGTCGATGTGAGTGGCCGCGCGGGCTTCACCCTGACCTTGCAGGCGCGCGAGCAGCACATCCGGCGGGCCAAGGCGACTTCCAACATCTGCACCAACCAGGGCCTGCTCGTAACGGCGGCCACTATCTACATGTCGCTCATGGGACCGGTCGGTCTCGAGCGTACTGCAGCGGCTTCTCATGCGAGTGCGAACGACCTGGTTTCTGCGTTGACCGCCGTCAAGGGTGTGCGGCGCGCATTTGCCGGCCCGTTCTTCCACGAGTCGGTGCTGCTGTTCGATCGGCCGGTTGGCCCCATTCTGACATCGCTCGCCAACCGCGGAATTCTCGGGGGGCTCGACCTCTCCGAGCTCTATCCCGAGTTGGGTTACGCGCTGCTCGTGTGCGCGACCGAGACGAAGACTAAGAGCGATATCGAAAGTTACGTCACGGCACTCAGCGAGGCCGCGGCTGCCGTGCGTGCGGCCTGAGGATTGAATGATGCGAACCCATGACAAGGCCAGCAAGTTGATATTCGAATATTCTCATCCCGGCCGCGGTGCAACGGACCAGTGGCCCCAGCCGCTGCCGGCAACTGCAACCAGCGATCTGCCGCAACGCCTGTTGCGCACCAAGCCGCCGTTGCTGCCGGAAGTGGGCGAGCTCGAGGCGGTGAGGCATTTCACCCGGCTGTCGCAGCTGAACTTTTCCATCGATACGCACTTCTATCCGCTCGGCTCGTGCACGATGAAGTACAACCCGAAGGCCTGCAATCAGTACGCAATGCTGCCGGAGTTCCTGGGGCGCCACCCGCTTGCGCCCGAGTCGCACGGGCAGGGGTTTCTCGCCTGCATGTACGAATTGCAGGAGATGTTGAAGGAAGTCACCGGCATGCAGGGTGTCGCCCTGAGCCCGATGGCCGGTGCGCATGGGGAGTTCGCCGGAGTTGCGATGATCCGCGCCTACCATCGCTCGCGTGGCGACCTGGCGCGCAACGAAATCATCGTGCCTGAAGCTGCGCATGGCACGAACCCTGCGACGGCTACGATGTGCGGCTGCATCGTGCGGGAGATTCCGGTCAATGACGAGGGCGACATCGAGCTGGATGCGCTGCGGGCTGCCGTCGGCCCGAATACGGCCGGCATTATGTTGACCAATCCCTCGACCCTCGGGGTGTTTGAGCGGCGGATCGAAGAAGTGGCGCGGATCGTACACACCGCCGGTGGGCTGCTCTACTACGATGGGGCCAACCTGAATGCCATCCTGGGCAAGGTTCGCCCGGGCGACATGGGGTTCGATGTCATTCACATGAACCTTCACAAGACCTTCTCCACGCCGCATGGCGGGGGTGGGCCGGGCGCGGGAGCCGTGGGAGTGAGCGCGCGCCTGCGGCCGTTTCTGCCCATTCCGATCGTGGGTCTGGAGGAAGGCCACCGGTACCGGTGGCTGGCCGAAAAGGACCTGCCGCAGTCCATCGGCCGCCTGTCAGGTTTCATGGGCAATGCGGGCGTGCTGCTGCGCGCCTACATCTACATGCGCATGCTGGGGCGCGAGGGTATGAGCCAGGTTGGCGAGTACGCCACGCTCAACGCGAACTACCTGCTGACCCGGCTGAAACAGGCGGGTTTTGATGCGGCGTATCCTTCCCGCCGGGCGAGCCATGAGTTCATCATTACCCTGAAGCGCCAGGCCCGTGAACTTGATGTGACAACCATGGACTTCGCCAAGCGGCTGCTCGACCATGGGATTCATGCCCCGACCACGTATTTCCCCCTCCTGGTGCCCGAATGTCTGCTGATCGAGCCCACGGAAACCGAGAGTAAGGATGTTCTGGACGCCTTTGTTGCCGCCATGACCCAGATCCAGCAAGAGGCCGAGCAGGAACCCGAGCGCGTAACGAGCGCTCCGCATACCATGCCGGTGCGGCGGCTCGATGACGTTCGGGCGGCCAAGCAGCTGGACTTGAGATGGAAGCCAACAGCGTAGTCATCGATCGGTACAAACCCCGCGGCGCCACCCGCCTGGTGCGCGCCCTGGGCGCCAGCATCCGCGGCCTGCGGGGTGCATTCCGGGAAGAAGCGGCTTTCCGGCAGGAACTTGCGTTTGCCCTGATCGTCATACCCTTGGCCCTGTGGCTGGGGCACAGCGGTATCGAGCGCGCCTTGCTCATTGCCCCGATGTTGCTCACCCTCGTGGTGGAGCTCATCAATAGCGCAATCGAGGCGACCGTGGATCGCATTGGCTTCGAGCGCCATGCCCTCGCAGGGCTGGCCAAGGATATCGGCTCGGCAGCCGTGCTCATGTCTTTCGTGCTGTTGGGCACGGTCTGGCTGCTCGTTCTGCTAGGTCGGTAGACTAGCCCGCCCCAAGTTCGCGCGGGCCCCCCATTTCAGGAGTTCTATGCGTTCTGCAAGACTGCTCTGGCTGTGCTTTTTTTATGCCGCTCCGCTAATAGCTCCGCTGAGCGAGGCGCGCGATCCCCCGGCCCGTACGACTGCGGTCTTGCAACCGAGCGATGCTGCGAAGCAGGGCCCATCAGCCCCGCTCCCCATTCAGTCTCCGCCGACTCCCCCTCCCGGAGCCGCCGAGCAAAATGCTCAGGTCGCGCAGCAGGCCGCGGCCGTGGAAGGCAACCCGGACTGGGCCGTGACCCTCGAGCGGATTGCCAGCAGCGTGGTATCCATCGACGTGGATTCCACCCGGGCCTTTGACACCGAGTGGAACTCGACTGCCCAGGCAACCGGTTTCGTCGTCGACGCCGAGCGCGGCCTCATTCTGACCAACCGCCACGTCGTGACACCCGGACCGGTGACGGCCGAGGCCACTTTCCTCAACCGGGAGGAAGTCCAGCTCTATCCTGTCTATCGCGATCCCGTGCACGACTTCGGCCTGTATCGCTATGACCCGAGCAAGTTGCATTTCATCAAGCCGAAGGCCCTGGCGCTGTATCCGGAAGGCGCGCAGATCGGCCGCGAAATCCGGGTCGTGGGCAACAATGCCGGCGAGCAGCTGTCGATACTGGCCGGCACCCTGGCGCGGCTCGATCGCGATGCCCCCGAGTACGGCATTGCCAAGTACAACGACTTCAACACTTTCTATTACCAGGCGGCCTCCGGTACCTCGGGTGGGTCATCCGGCTCGCCGGTCATCGATATCCGGGGCCGCGTGGTAGCGCTCAATGCGGGCGGCGCCAATGGCAATGCATCCAGCTTCTACCTGCCGCTGGGTCGGGTCCGCCGCGCCCTCGAATTGATACAACAGGGCAAGCCGGTTACGCGCGGCACGTTGTATTCGGTGTTCAACTACACGCCCTACGACGAGCTGAAGCGTCTCGGGTTGAACGGCACGACCGAAGCTGCCGTGCGCAAGACTTTTCCGCAGTACACCGGGATGTTGGTTGTGACCGAGGTCCTGCCGGGATCGCCCAGCGAAAACGTACTGCAGCCCGGCGACGTTCTCGTGAAGGTGAACGGCCACTATGTCACGCAGTTCGAGCCGTTGGACGACGTGGTGGATTCCAGTGTTGGTGGACAGGTACAGCTGGAGCTCGAACGCGGAGGCAAGATCGTCTCCGCCAAGCTGCCGGTGGGCGATCTGCACTCGATCACGCCGAGCGCCTATGCCGAATTCGGCGATGCCGTTCTGAATACCCTCTCATACCAACAGGCGCGGCACTTCAACGTGCCGGTGGGCGGGGTGTATGTCGCTAACCCCGGCTACCTCTTCACGGCGGCGGGCGTGCCGCGCGGCGCGGTGATTACCGCGATGGACTCGAAGAAGGTGGACAATCTGAGCGACGTCGAAGAGCACATCTCACAGCTCGGTGACGGCGATCGCACGGCCATTCGTTTCATCACCATCGACGATCCGAACGGTAGCCAACTGCGCTCCGTCCGCATGGATCGGCGTTGGTTTCCCGCGCACCACTGTGAGCGGGACGACCGCCAGGGGCTGTGGGACTGCAAGGATCTGCCCGCGGGGCCGCCGCCCAAGCCCCTCAAGGTGAGCTCCACGGAGTTCCCCAAATACAAGGATCCGCGGCTCGAGAATCTTGCGCCGTCACTGGCCATGGTCGCTTTTGACATGCCGTACTCCGTGTCGGGTATCACGGAGCGCAACTACCACGGCACGGGGCTGATCGTGGATGCGCAAAGAGGCCTCGTTGTCGTCGATCGCAACACCGTGCCAGTGGCGGTGGGCGACGTGACGATCACGCTTGCGGGAACCGTGCAGGTGCCTGGCCACGTCGTCTATGTCCACCCACAACATAACCTTGCCGTGGTGGCGTATGACCCGAAGTTGATCGGCTCCACCCCGGTGAAGACCGCGAAACTGGCGCCGCGCGATCTGGCGGCGGGCGAGTCGGTGTGGGTGGTGGGCCTCGGATCGGACAGCGAGCTGCGCTCGCGGAATACCGAGATCGCCAGCATAGATCCGCTGGAGTTACCGCTCTCGCGCACCATGCGCTTCCGCGACAGCAATCTCGAGACGGTACAGCTCGTCAATCCGCCGCTGGATTTCGATGGAGTCCTGACTGACAAGGCCGGCAACGTGCTCGGTCTGTGGTCGAGCTTCGCCTATGAAAGCGGTCGCGAGATCGCGCAGGACAATCGCGGCGTCCCCATCGACCTGGTCGCCGACATGCTCGACCGTGTCAGGACGGATAAGCCGCTGCATTCATTGGAAGCCGAGTTCGGGGTTCAGCCGCTGGCCAGTGCCCGTGAAATCGGCCTGTCGGATGACTGGGCAAAACGGCTGTCGCAGCAAAATCCGACCCAGCGGCAGGTGCTGACCGTGGTGCGCATGGTGGGTGGCACGCCGGCCTCGAAAGCGCTTCAGCAGGGTGATCTCGTGCTGGCGATCGACAGCAAGGTGGTGACGCGCTTCCGGGAGGTCGAACGCGCTGCCGCAGACAAGGACGAAGTGAAGGTCACGGTATGGAGGGGAAGCGGCGAGCAGACATTGGACATCAAGACAGTGGAACTGCCGGGTGCCGATATCGACAGGTTGGTCGAGTGGGGCGGCGCTACGCTGCAGGCCCCTCATCGAGCGATGAGCGCACAGCGCGGGATCCCACCTATCGGCGTGTATGTGGGTTACTTCGCATATGGTTCCCCCGCAACCCGTTATGGTCTGTATCCGGGACGGCGCATCGTGGAAGTGGATGGAGTACCGACACCTGACCTCGACGCCTTCCTCGGAGCCGTCACCGGCAGGCCCGACCGCGCGTCATTACGGCTCAAGACCATCACCTGGAACAATGCGCCGGAAGTGATCACATTGAAGCTCGACAAGCACTACTGGCCCGCATACGAGCTGACACATACGGCCTCCGGCTGGGAGCGCAAGGCCTTGGAGTAATGAGCACGACGCTCGACCCGAAAGAACAGCCCCTAAAAGAACAGACGGACCTGTTTGGTGGCCCCCCGGCGGATGCGCAGATCGTCCGCCCGGTGGTGCCTGCGCCGCAGTTGCTGCAAGTCGCGCAACGGTTACCGAAGAACCTCCATCTCGGTACGTCGAGCCTGTCGTTTCCGGGATGGGAGGGCATCGTCTACGCCGAACAGTACAGGGTAGCGGTGCTGGCCCGGTACGGCCTGCGCGCGTACGCGCAACATCCGCTGCTCAACGCGTTGAACATCGACAGTACGTTCTACAGGCCGCAGACCGCTGAGCAGCTTTCCCAGCTGGCCGCAGACGTGCCGGACAATTTCCGGTTCATCGTCAAGGCCTACACCGGGCTGACAACCGCGCCCGATACTCCGCGCGCGCAGCAACGCGGGATCGAGCCTGTTTTCCTGGACCCGTTGTATGCCGAACAGACGGTCGTCACACCGCTCGTGACAGGTCTTGGGCCGAAGCTCGGTGCCATTCTGTTTCAGTTCTCGCCACTGGGCTCTCGATACACCCGCGACCCTGAGACGTTTGTCGCTCGTCTTGGAGAGTTTCTGTCGGAGTTGCCCCGGGGGCCCGTTTACGCGGTTGAGCTGCGCGATCCTGAAATTCTCGGTGCGCACTACGAGGACGCACTCGCTGCTGCGGGCGCGGTGCACTGTTCGACCGTTCACTCGCGCATGCCGCCGGTTGACGGTCAGGTCCTCGACGGTGCCAACGGACCGATGATCATCCGCTGGATGCTGCAACCCGGGGATGACTATGAGAGCGCGGGAGCACGGTTTGCCCCTTTCAACCGGATCGCAGAGCCCGACAAGCTCAGCCGCAGCCGTATTGCGGGGCTCGTCAAGCGCGGCTTGTCGTCAGGACGCGACGTCTATGTGATGGCTGCCAACAACGCGGAGGGGTCGGCTCCATTGACATTGTTCGAACTTGCGACATCCATCTGCCCCTGAATACCCCAAGTAAACGTATTCCCCTACGCACGGCTGGTAGAATTCGAGACCATGGTTCGAGTTGTCAGAGCTACCCAGGTCGAAATAGAGACTGCCGTGCAGACGCTGCGCGACGGCGAGCTCGTTGCGTTTCCCACTGAAACGGTCTACGGGCTCGGCGCCAATGCGCAGAATCCGGCGGCGGTACGCAAGATCTTCGCCGCCAAGGGACGCCCGGTCGATCACCCCGTCATTGTTCACCTGGACAGCCCGCGCTTTCTGCACCGCTGGGTACGGGAAGTGCCGGAGCCTGCGAACAAGCTGGCCGAGCGGTTCTGGCCGGGACCCCTGACGATGGTTCTGCCGCGAGCGGCCAATGTGCATGATGTTGTCACCGGTGGGCAGGATACCGTTGCCATCCGCGTGCCTTCTCATCCGATGGCCCAGCAGCTTTTGACTGCGTTTGGTGGCGGTATAGCGGCACCTTCGGCGAATCGATACGGCAAGCTGTCGCCAACGCGAGCCGAGCACGTCCGTGATGAGTTGGGCGACGCGGTGAAAATCATCCTGGACGGTGGTGAGTGCCAGATCGGTCTGGAATCCACCATCGTGACGGTGGAAGGCTCCAGCGTGCGGCTGCTCCGGCCGGGTGCCGTAACTGCGGGTCAGATTCGCACGGTGATTGGCGAGTTGCTGATCGGCGCGAATCTCGAGTCGCCGCGCGTACCCGGCAGCACTCCTTCACACTACGCTCCCACCACGCCGATGACGGTCGTGCCGGCGGGCGAGATCGATGCTCACGCCGCTTCGCTGTCCGAGGGTGGCCGCAGGGTCGCCGTCCTTGCCCAGCGTCTTCCTCTGAAATCTCACAAGTACGTCACATGGATCAATGCCGGGCGGCGTCCTGAGCAATTCGGGCACGATCTGTATGCGAACCTTCGGACGCTCGACAAGGCGGGATGCCAACAGATCCTGGTGCAGGACGTACCGGAAGGCGAGAAGTGGGACGCGATCCGCGATCGCCTCTTGCGCGCAGCCTCGAGTATCAGCGAGAGCGGCGAGTCAGGCGCCATGGCTGTTCTTCCATAGGACTACTCCGCGGGGACGGTTCTTTGCCTGCAACTCCTGCGCGATGGAAGCCGCGGTGACCGGGGAACCACTGGCGCGGGCGCTGTAGAGCGCGGCAACAATGGCCTGTTCCAACTCCGCGCCGGAGAATCCGGCGGTGGCAGGGCGCTGATGTCGTTTGCCGTGGCGACTACAAAAATCCGCGCACGCTGCTCGGCGAGCCACGTGAGGAATGTGCCGAGCACCCGTCGCGATGTGCCGCTGTCGCCGTCGCCGTCGGCGAGCGCGTCGGGCTCGATCACGGCCGCCCGCCCGGGATTGACTTTCGACCATTCCTGGGCGATGCGCCTCACGATCATCTGGCGCTCGCTGACCGTAGGCAGGGCCAGGTGCATGCGGGTGGCGAAGCTCTCGAGCTCTTCAGGCAGCGTGACCTCGTGGCTCATCAAGACAACAGTCCGCGCGCCTCCTCGCGGGACTCGATGACGATGAGGGCAAAGCGCGAAGCGAGCAGCATTTCAAGCTCACGGCGCGGATCCTGCGGCACGGTTGAGGGACTCATGCGGCCAAGAATGCAGTAGAGCTGGCCGGAGTCCCTTGTCACGCCGTCACGTTTTTCTAACAATGAAGCCTATGCCAAGCCGAATCCGCCGCTCCCGATTCATCGATCCATTTCAGCCCGCCCACGTCCGCCGCCTGGTGAAGGAATTCGGCTCGCCGCTGCTGATCCTCGATGCGGAACGCATCCGGGTGCAATTCCGGAAACTGCGCAAGGCGCTTCCCGGAGTCGACCTGCACTACGCGCTGAAGCCCATGCCGCATCCAGCCGTGGTGCAGACGGTCATGCAGGAAGGTGGGTTCCTCGATCTGGCGACGACCGGCGAAGTCCACCTGGTGCAGCGCCTGGGCGCCGATCCGAAGCGCTGTATCCATACACACCCGATCAAACGGGATCAGGATATCCGCAACGCGGTGAATTTCGGTGTCCGTACGTTCGTCGCCGACAATCCGGACGAGATCCGCAAATTTGCGCGCTACACGGACAGCGCCGAGTTGCTGCTGCGCGTGTCATTTCGCAGTCCCGGGGCTGTGTGCGACCTGTCGCGCAAGTTTGGATGTGATCCGGAGGACCTGCTGATCCTCGCCCGGTTGGCCGCCGAGCTGGGAATCCCTGTGCGCGGCCTGTCGTTCCATGTCGGCTCGCAGGCGGCGGATTCCGCCAAACACGTGGAGGCGCTGCACGCCTGCGTGAAGTTGATGGCGGCCGCGCGCCGCGAAAAGCTCGGCGCGTTTGACACGCTGGATATCGGTGGTGGGTTTCCGATCGACTACGCGCAGCCCGTACAGGACATCAGCCGGTTCTGCTCCCCTATCCGTGCGGCGCTGTCGAAGTTGCCCAAACGAGTGCGCGTCATCGCGGAGCCCGGCCGCTACATCATCGGGCCCTCGGCGATCGGTGTCGCCTCCGTGATGGGCCGTGCCAAGCGCGAAGGTCACTGGTGGTACTACCTCGATGATGGACTCTATGGGTCGTACAGCGGCCAGCTCTATGATCACGCGCGCTATCCAGTCGAACCACTCCGGGACAGCCCCGAGCGGCTGCCTTCGGTGCTGGCAGGGCCCACCTGTGACAGCATCGATGTGATTGCCGAGAATCTCATGCTGCCCGAGCTCAAGGCGGGCGACCTGATCGTCGGGCGCGCAATGGGTGCTTACACGTGGGCCAGTGCTTCCGAGTTCAATTTCTTTCCGAAGGCGACCGTGGTGGCCGTCAACACGCAGCCTGGCGATGAGGGGAGCGTCAGCGCAATATGAGCGTCGGGTTCGCTCAGGCCAGACTATGAAAAACGAATTGAGCATCGAGCCGGAGACCGCCATTCACAGAATGGTTGCGGCAGCGCGGGACGGGCGCGAGCCGCGGGTGATTGCCCGGCTGTACTCGGGATGGGCTCTGTTTGGGGAGCGCCAGTTCCTGCGCGGCTACAGCCTCCTGCTTCCCGATCCGGTCGTGCCAACACTGAATGCGCTGGGCTCAAAGGAGCGGGCGACTTATCTGCAGGACGTGGCTCGCCTCGGTGATGCGGTGCTGAAGCTGACAGGCGCGGCGCGGATCAACTACGCCATTCTCGGAAACCAGGACCCGGCCCTACATACTCACGTGATACCGCGCTTCGCGGACGAGCCTGACAAGCTGCGTTTTTCCCATCCTTGGGCCTACAACTGGGATGAGGCACCGCTGTTCGACAGGGCCACGTACCAGGATCTTGCGGACGGGCTGCTTCGCGAGCTCACGCGCATGGGGGTCACCAAGCCCATGCGATTTCCTCCCGGGGCAAACGCCGATCCGGGACCGGCGTAGCGCCTGTCCCGGACCGGGTCAATTTCCCCCGGCATGTGCCGGGTAAATTCAAGTTACTGAGAATTCGGGACCTTCGCGCCCGGAACGGCCGCTGTCGGCTGCTTGACCTTGATCAGCTCCACTTCGAATTTGAGCATGGAGCCCGGCGGAATGGACGGCGGCGAGTTGACATCGTAGGCCAGGTTGGGCGGGATGAAGAGTTCCCACTTGGCGCCCGGCTTCATCAATACCAGCGCTTCCTGCCACCCCGGAATGACACCATTGACCGGGAACGAGGCCGGCTGTCCACGCTTGTAGGAACTGTCGAACTCAGTGCCATCGAGCAGCGTGCCGCGATAGTTGACCGTGACTTCGTCAGTTGACTTGGGCGGCGCACCGTCGCCGGGGGAAATGACGTGGTACTCCAGGCCGCTCGGGGTCGTGACGACGTCCTTCTTCTTGCCGTTTTCGGCGAGGAAGGTTTTGGCCGCCGTCCGGTTCGACTCCGCCATGCCGTTGCGCGCAGTCTTTACGAAGTTGGCGATATTTTCCTGATCGTTGGCCGACATCGCGACCTTGCCCGAGAGCGCATCGCGCAGTCCCTGCGTCAGGCGCTCGGTTGCAATCGAGTCGGCAGTGAGCCCGAGGTGATGTAACTGATCGCCCATCGAGACGCCGAGGCTGTAGCTGGCTTGTGCTTTCGCGTTAGTGGGAGTTTTCACGTCGGATGCACCTCCAGTGGCGGCCGCTTTGGCGGGCTTATTCGGACTCGCGGCGCCTGGGGCCGCGGTGGCACTGGTTGTCTTGTCGGGCGGAGTCTGTGACCAGGCCAGTGGCGCACAGCTCAGCAGCGCGGCAACGGCAATTGCCGTATTGTGGAAGAAGCGCTCCGGCGCGCATCGCTTCCTGGGACCAACAGCAGAATTCATGAGGCACCTCGGGCTTGCGGGCCACGCGCAGTTGCATGGCGGAAACCGCAGCGGGCGACAGTTTCGCCTATCGGGACGCGTCGTGCTGCGTTTTTTTCCTGTGGGCAATCGGCGACGCGAGCTGCAGCGGGGGCGGGAAGGGGACAGTGCTGATCGTTAAACAATTGTGTCGCAGCTTCCGCGAAGGTGAGCGGGAGCATCGCGTGCTGGACCACGCCCACGCCGAGTTCGCCAACGCCGAGGTTACCGCTGTCATCGGCCGCAGCGGCTCGGGGAAGTCGACGCTCCTCAATCTCATCAGTGGCATCGATCGTCCGGACAGTGGATCGGTTGAAGTCGACGGCTTGGATGTGACCGCTCTGGCAGAGCCTCGCCTCACGCTGTTCCGCCGGAAGAACATCGGATTCGTCTACCAGTTCTTCAACCTGGTTCCGACCCTCGACGTGGAAGAGAACGTCCGGCTGGCTCTGGAGCTCAATGGTGTGCGGGGAGCGGAGGCCCGAGAGCGAACCTCAGCGATGCTCCGGGAAGTAGGCCTGGAGGATCGGGCACACAGCGCTGTAGATACGTTGTCTGGTGGTGAGCAACAGCGTGTGGCGATTGCGCGCGCGCTCGTACATCGGCCGCCGGTGCTGTTGGCGGATGAGCCGACGGGCAACCTGGACGAAGAGACCGCGCGACAGGTGTTGCCGGTATTGTTGTCGCTCGCCCGGCAACGCGGCGCGACGCTGCTGATCGTCACGCACGATGCTGCACTTGCACAAGCGGCGGATCGTGTATTGGAGCTCAGGGACGGGCGGCTCCAGGAAGCATCCTCCTGATGCCGATTCTCTGGGCGGCAAGCATCAGGCACCTGTTGCGCCATCCCGCGCAGCTTGTCCTGGCGCTCGTAGGTCTCTCGGTGGGCGTGGGCACGATCATCGCGGTGGACATCGCGACGGCCAGTGCGGGCCGGGCCTTCCAGCTATCGTCGCAGGCAGTCAACGGTGCAGCAACGCATGAGATCGCCGGCGGGCCGCAGGGCGTTGACGAGCGGCTGTATGTTGATTTGCGCGGCGGACTGTCGCGGGAGGCGGGCGGTCTGGGTCTGAGGCCCGCGCTCGCGCCCGTCGTGGAGGGGTATGTCACTATCGGCGAGCGCTCGATGCAACTCATTGGTATCGATCCGCTTGCCGATCCCGAGCTGAATTCAGGCGGAGCCGACGTGCAGCCGACGGCTGGAGATCCGACGAGGTGGTTCACTCAGCCGGGTTCGGTGGTAATGGCCGCGAGCACCGCACGACAGCTCGGGCTCAGTGTCAATCAATGGTTCGACGTCGATGTGGATGGCAAGACTTACCGGGCTCTTCTCATAGGCACCCTTGCCGGCGACGAGGCCCATGCAAATGCCGGTTATGATTCGTTGGTCCTGACGGACATTGCGCAGGCACAGGAGTGGCTGGAGACGCAAGGGCGGTTGTCGCGAATCGATGTCCGTGTGCCCGACGGGAGCGCTGGGGAAGCCGCTGCAGCGCGGCTGCGCGCCAGACTGCCCGCGAGCGTCCGACTCGAGCCCGCGCAGGGGCGCACCCAGCAGAGTGTCGACATGACCGCAGCGTTCACGACGAACTTGCAGGCCATGAGCATGTTGGCGCTGCTGGTCAGCACTTTGCTGATCTATGGGGCGGTCAGTTTCGCGGTTGTGCAGCGGCGGCGGATTATCGGGATTCTGCGGGCTTTGGGTGCGACGCGGGGCAATGTCTTTACCATTGTGCTCACGGAAGCGGCTGTACTGGGAGTCGTTGGGGCGGGTCTCGGTCTGCTGCTCGGTGTTGTGATTGGACGTGGGCTCGTTCAGCTCGTGTCGCAGACGATCAACGACCTGTATTTCGTTGTAGCCGTCAACGAAACGGTCTTACCGGCAACCTCCGTTGCGAAGGCGTTGCTGGCTGGTTTCGGCACGGCGCTCGCGGGTGCATGGCTACCTGCGCTGGAGGTGGCTGGAAGTATGCCGCAACTCGGGCTGCGGCGTTCCGTGCTGGAGACCCGCGCAGTCACGCTTGCTCGAAAACTACTGATCACAAGCGGCGCCCTTGCCGCGGCTTCCGGCATCGTGGCGCTGACCTCAGGCCGAAGTCTCCTGGCAGGCTTTGTGGCGTTGTTTCTCCTGCTGCTGAGCGCTGCAACACTGACGCCGGCGGTTTTGAGAGTATTGGCACGTGCCGCTGCGCGAGTCGCTGGCCGCTTCAGCCCGGTTGCGCGGTTGGTCTTCGGAGATGTCGCGGCGTCTTTGAGTCGGACCGGTGTTGCCGTTGCGGCATTGGGAATGGCGCTCGCGGCCATGATAGGCGTGTCCATCATGGTCGAGAGCTTCCGCGAGTCGTTGAGAGAATGGCTCGCACGGACCCTGCGCGCGGACATCTACGTGACAGCGCCTGGACCGGGTGCTGGCAGGCCGGAACGGAGGATCGACCCTGACCTGCTGACAGCGATGCTCGCAACGGCGGGAGTCGTGGACCATGGAATGAGTCGCCGGGTCACGCTGAACCTGCCACACGGGCCCGTTCCGTTGGACGCGGTGCAATTGGCGCATAACGGCTATGCGAACATGGCGCTGACGGTCGGTGATCCGAGGGTGACGTGGCCAGCCTTCGAGAAGGGCGACATCGTCATCTCGGAGCCGCTTGCTTACCGGAACCGACTCAACCTGGGCGACACCCTTGCGTTGCCCACCGATTCCGGGCCGCACCCGTTTCGAATTGGCGGCATCTACCGCGAGTACGGCAACGATCGCGGCACTGTGTTGATGAGCCTGCCGGTGTATCGGGAATACTGGCATGACGACGGGGTCACTGCGGTGGGCTTCTACGTCGCCCGGGGGCAATCGCAGCAACAGGTGATGGCGGAGTTTCGTGACCTGGCGAAGGGGAAGCAGTCACTGTTCATCCGCTCCAATGCGCAGCTGCGCGATCTGTCGATGAGTATTTTCGAGCGGACCTTTGTCATCACGCGGGTGTTGTATTGGCTGGCGGCGGGGGTCGCGGCCATTGGACTGGTGAGTGCCTTGCTTGCGTGGGAGTTGGAGCGATCGCACGAATTGGCGATCCTGCGGTCGCTGGGGCTCACGCCGGGCGGGGCCGCGGTGTTGATCGAGGGTCAGACGGGGTTCATGGGATTGGTCGCGCTGCTGGCGGCGATACCGGCCGGGCTGTTGACGGCGTGGCTGCTCATCGATGTGATCAATCGGCGGGCGTTTGGGTGGCGGATCGATGTGCATCTGTCGGGGGCGCAGTTTGGGAACGCGTTGTTGCTGGCGATGGCGGCGGCGGCGGTTGCGGGGTTATATCCGGCGCGGCGTGTTGCGCGCGCGGCCATTGCTGCTGACATTCGGGAAGAGTGATGCGGCCAATTGCAAGCAAGCCTGTAGCCTGTTTCGCCTTTGCTTTGGTTGCGGTCTGCGCCCGTGCGGCGGGTCCCACCTCCTCGGACCTCGATGCCATTCGAGGCGCAGACAGGACGACTGAATTCGCCCTTGCAATCGAGCCACGAAAGTTCGAGTTTCCGCAGGATCACGGGCCGCATCCGCAGTTTCGGCATGAATGGTGGTACGTCACGGGCAATCTGGATTCGACGCGCGGCGAGCGGTTCGGGTTTGAGTTGACGTTTTTCAGGATTGCGCTGGCGCCGCCGGGGGGTGTTGGTTCGGGCCGCGGCGGTGCGGGTGGCGCTGGTGCGGACGGGCGCGACGCGGTTGGGGCTGGCGCTGGTGCCGGCACTGGCAGCGGCACCGGTGCAGCCAAGGGGGTGTCTGCCTGGCGCACGCGGCAGGTTTACTTAGCGCACTTCGCGATTACGGATGTGGCGCGCCATGAGTTCAGGTTTGCGCATAGGCTTTCTCGCGATGCCCTGGGGCTCGCCGGGGCACAGGCGCAACCGCTGCGGGTGTGGCTCGACGATTGGATGTTCGGCGCGCCCGCTGATACCAACGGTTCAGCGGACAAAACAGCGCGGCCAGTGTCACCGACGACGGCGCAGGGTTGGACGCTGCACGCGCAAGACCAGGGCTACGAGCTGACCCTGGAGCTACAACCCCTCCTCCAACCTGTCCTGAACGGCGAGCAGGGATTGAGTCGCAAGGCAAGTGAACGAGGCGCTGCGAGTTACTACTACTCCATTCCGCGCGTGGCGGTTCGCGGCAAATTGGTGCGTGACGGTGTTTCGTCTGACGTGCAGGGACTCGCGTGGTTGGATCGCGAATGGGGAAGCGGCTCGTTGGGCGAAAACCAACAGGGGTGGGATTGGTTCGCACTGCAACTCCAGGATGGCAGCTCGTTCATGTTCTACGCCCTGCGGAATCGGGACGGTACGCGCGATCAGCACAGTGCGGGGACGTGGGTGGACGCAGCTGGCCGAGTGCAGGCACTTTCAACCGGTCAGGTGATGATCGACGTCAGTGACCATTGGGTCAGCCCTCGAGGTGGACGGTATCCATCACGATGGCGAGTGCGCGTGCCGGCCGTGGGCCTCGACGTCGAGGCTCGTCCGGTGCTGGCGAACCAGGAGCTGGGCACCAAACCGCGCTACTGGGAGGGCGCCGTGGATGTGAGTGGCACGCGGGAAGGTCACGATACTTCCGGACGCGGGTACGTGGAACTCGTGGGCTACGCCGAGTAGATTTTGCGGGTCAGGGAGAAACAATGGATCTCAACAAAGTCATCCAGCGTGCCCGATCGTTGCTCGTCTCGCCACGCACCGAATGGCCCGTGATTGCCGCCGAACCTGCAACCGTCGCGGACCTTTACCGCGACTACATCATGATCGTGGCTGCCATTCCCGCGGTCTGCGAATTCGTGAAGGTCAGCGTGCTTGGGTATGCATGGCACGGATTCAGGGTGTACAGGCGAGGTATCGGTGCGGGGCTAGCCACTGCAATTGTCGAATACGCGGTTTCTCTACTCGGCGTTTACGTGCTCGCCGTAATCATCGAATCGCTGGCGCCGAATTTTGCCGGGCAACCCAACCGCGTGCAGGCACTGAAACTGGCCGGCTATTCATACACGGCCAGCTGGGTCGCAGGTTTCGCGCTGCTACTTCCCGGGCTGTATGTACTATTTGCGCTGGCAGGCGCGATTTACAGCGTGTTCCTGGTGTACCTTGGCCTGCCAAGCACCATGAAGGTGATGCCCGAACAGGCGGGTGGGTATACGGCGGTGATCGCGATCATTGCCCTGGTGGTCGGCTGGATCATCGCGTTGATCACGGGCAGCATAACGGGAGTGCCACTATCCGAGACGTGGTAGCCGTGGGAACGGCGCGGCGTTCGGCGCATGTGGCGGATCGTGCCGCCTTGTCGGATGATGGGCTCATATTGTAATAGGCCGCGCCGCAGGTCGGCGCACGACAGGAGACGATTCATGCGACGCTCATTGTTTACCGCGGTGGCTACTGCGCTGATCGCAGTGCCTGCATTGGCCGCGCTGCCGGATGGAAGCAAGGCACCGGACTTCAGCACCGACGCCTCACTGGCGGGAAAATCGTTCAAGTTCTCGTTGGCTGACGCGCTGAAGAAGGGCCCGGTGGTGCTCTATTTCTACCCGGCTGCCTTTACGCCAGGTTGCACGGTCGAAGCCCATGAGTTCGCCGAAGCCACCGACAAATTCAAGGCGCTCGGGGCGACGGTGATCGGTGTCTCTCACGATCCTATCGAGAAGCTCAACAAGTTCTCCGTCAGCGAGTGCCGCAACAAGTTTGCAGTTGCATCGGATGCCGACGGCAACGTGATGAAGAACTACGACGCTGTTCTGCCGGTCAAGCCTGAATATGCGAATCGGACGTCCTACGTCATCGCACCGACGGGTGTGATTATTTATTCGTACACGGACCTGAAGCCCGATAAGCATGTCGAGAACACTATGGCCGCCGTGAAGAAATGGCAGGCCGACCATAAGAAGACTTGAGGGCTGGCTCAGGCGAGGTCGGCGAGGATCGCGGGGACGTGGCGCCGCAGCAGGAGGTTTTGTGCCTCCCACTGCTCCTTGGGTTCCAACTGTTCCAGAAATCGCACCTCGCCGCCCGCCAGCAGCGCTATGGGTACTCCATCTCGATAGAGCACGCGGTTGGAGCTGAGCGCGGGTAATCGAGCTCCAGGCGTCACGATACCGACGAGGTTGAGCGGGTCAGCGCCCGATAGCGACACGTAGCTTTGGGCATTCGGTTTGCGACGCATGTCGCGCAGCAAGCCGATCGCTTCGGGCGCTGCGTACTGCTCACCGGTGAAGCCGGCGATAAAGCGACCGCCGCGGATTTCGCCTCGCGCTTCGAGTCGGCGGAAGCACATGAGCAGGTCGCGCCACGGTGGCAACCAGTCCGCTTCCCGGGCGAGCAGCCTCCAGAAAACAACGCCCCAACGGCGTAACAGTGTTCGTGCTACATGTTCGATTGTTTCGTCGTCTTGAATTCGCGCGCTGAGTCGGGCCGCAGCGTTTGCAGCTTCGCGATCGGCTGGAGCAAGTCTGCTGGCAATAGACCCGCCGGTGGCAAGTCTGCTGCCGATAGACAGGTCGACCGTGTCGGGTGCGGCAATCGATCCGGCGTCAACGGCCGGGCGGCGTATCAACGCCCATCGACCCGCGGCGTCCATGCCGAACAACGAGATCCGTCGCCGCCGCCGCCCGCCCACAGCGGGGCGCCGACGATCTGACGGTACCAACAGCGCTCGCAAACCGCCGAAGCTGTCCGAGTTGACGATTCCGAGAGCAACCAACTCTGCCAATGCCTCCTCCGCCTGGCTCGGTAGAAGTCCTACGCTATCAGCGATCTCGTCGAAGAACGACGCTCCATGTGTCTGGATGTAATCGGCAACCATGCGAGCCTTCACAGACATGCCGCTGGTGTCGGGCGGACCTGACAGTGATGACCACACTCTGATGTTGCGTCTTGCGAGCAGGGCGATAGGCGTTGAACGCACCGGTGCGGCACCGCGTTCGCCGTCGCTCTTGCGGGCGCTGGGGGAACGGTGCGCGAGTCTCGTCCAGACAAATCGTCCGGCCAGACACTGCTCATCAAGCCATGCAGGTTCGTACTCGCTTATTCGTGAGGGAAGAATTTCGGTTTCCCACGCGGTAGCGGGCGCCTCGAAACCTTCGAGTTGCCCCAGTATCGCGCCAACGGCATCGGGACCCTCCATGCGTCCCTCGGGTGCCACGCGCTGCCATTCGAACAGGAACCGCAGGAAGTCGCGTGCCTCGATGGGCTCGATCTCCGCGCGTAGGCGCTTGACGGTATATCGATGGATGCGCGCGAGGAGCCGGCGTTCGCACCACTCATCATCGACGACTGCCGATGACGTGAATTGGCCGCGCATGGCGAAGCCTTCTGCCTGAAGCGCGGCAAGTGCGATATCAACGTCGGCCCGAGGAAGGCCAATTGGGTTGGCGATAGCAGCAGCCGTGACAGGCCCCAGGCCTTCGAGGCGACCGCGGACTATTTCGATCAGGGCCTCGTCCTTCGACCACGGTTTCGCGTATGTGGCTGGCACCTCCACGGGCGGCAACAGCTGTGCGCCGGGAAATGCGGCATGGAATAGGGGCACGCGCTCGGCCGCGACCCACAGGCCACGGGCAACGTGTGGGTGCCGCTCGCCCGATGAGGCGGCGGCCCTGCCTGCGGTGGCGGCCGTACCGGCCGCGGCGACTATGCCCCCGGCGGTCGCGTCCACCAGCTTCGTGATCCGCTTCTGTTCCGCAAGCGCGTCAATCAACTCAGGCCAGCCGGATTGTCGCGCTACCTCCTCTTCCGTGAGGAATGTCAGCCACAACATCGCGTCATGCAATTCGTCGGCGTTTGCGGCGTCTGGCCATGCCTCATCCCGCACCCGTTGGATTGCCTCGGGATCAAGCTTGCCAATGTCCGATGCAGATTGCGGATCGAGCCAGCGCCGGCTCAACACCGCTTGGGTGCGCCGCTCCTCGAGCGGAGCGTCGTCGAGGTATGCGTATGGACGAGCGGAAAGGACCTCGAGTGCAAGTGGCGACG
Organism: Gammaproteobacteria bacterium; assembly: GCA_028293745.1. GTDB lineage: Bacteria > Pseudomonadota > Gammaproteobacteria > Steroidobacterales > Steroidobacteraceae > 13-2-20CM-66-19. The sequence goes on from JAQGOF010000201.1 coordinate 23,943, forward strand.
GCTCGACCACGTCGCGAGCTACAACCTGGATCTTTCCGGATTCGAGATTGCGCAGCAGTTGCTCGAATCCTTCGATATCCATGGCCTCCTCGAGACAATCGCGAATGGTCTGCCGCACGAGGGGGTGGTCAGGTATTTCCAGTTCCCCGGGAACGTTCTCCGCGCACGCCACCTGGTCCGGGAAGATCGACGTGAGAAGGTCCTCCGCGGCCATTCTCGCCAAAGGTGCAGCTACCTTTTTACCACCCCGAAATCGAGGCAGGGCAAGCGCAACGGTCGCGCACCACCGCCAACGTGCAGTAAACATCGGAGCCGCGCACAGCGCCTGAACCAGCAGCGGCCGCACCGTGTTGGAGTGCAGATACCGCGCAACATCGGGGAGATCGAAGCTGTGCGCAGTCGTGAGCGAAAGTATGATGGTGTCTTCCGTCGCCGCAGCCTGCAGCTCGAAGTTGAACGAGCGGCAAAAGCGCTTGCGCAGCGCGAGGCCCCATGCCCGGTTCAAGCGGCTGCCGAAGGGCGAATGAATGACGAGTTGCATTCCGCCCGCTTCATCGAAGAAGCGTTCGAAAATAAGGGTACTCTGAGTCGGCAGAGTTCCCAAGGCAGTCCGCGCGGCCCCCAGGTAGTTGGCGAGCTGTATGGCGGCGGGTCCCGGCAGACCCACTTCGTCGACAAGCCAGCGGACGGCCGGCTCTAATCCGTCTTGCAGCCGTTGTTCGATCTCAGTCCGCAGCCGCGACACAGAGTATGAAAGCTCGTCCGATCGTCCCGGCGCCTCCCCGAGCCAGAACGGTATGGAAGGCGGCTCGCCGTGCGCGTCCTCCACCCGGACCTTGCCCTGTTCCACGCGCAGGATGCGGTACGACACATTTCCAAGTTGGAAGATGTCGCCCTGGAGGCTCTCTACCGCAAAATCCTCGTTGACAGTGCCTACAAAGGTGGCCTGCGGCTCCAGGAGGACTTGATAATCGGCATTGTCGGGGATCGTGCCACCAGACGTGATTGCCGTGAGTCGTGCGCTGCGGCGGGGCCGAAGCATGTGGTTGACGGCGTCGTGGTAGATGAGTGCGCCGTGGCGGCCACGACGCGTGCTGTAGCCTTCCGCCAGCATCTGCACGACTTCGTCGAATTCCTTGCGTGTCAGATCCCGGTAGGGATAGGCACGACGGATCATCGCAAAGAGCTCTTCCTCGTCCCACTCTCGCGCCGCTACCTCGGCAACAATCTGTTGGGCCAGTACGTCGAGCGGTCTTTCGGGCATTTTCAGACGATCGAGCTCCCGGCGCCGGACAGAATCCAGCAATGCCGCGCATTCGGCCAGATCATCCCGGGACAGCGGAAACAACCGCCCCTTGGGCGTGCCGCCCACTGAGTGCCCGGATCTGCCGACGCGCTGTAGAAATGCCGCGATCGATCGCGGCGAGCCCAGCTGGCAGACGAGATCAACATCACCGATATCGATGCCCAGCTCCAGGGACGCTGTAGCAATGAGTGCTTTGAGATCGCCGCGCTTGAGCCTGCTCTCGGCGTCGAGGCGCAATTCCTTGGCCATGCTGCCGTGATGTGCCGTGACGTGCTCTTCACCTATTCGCTCGGACAGATGACGGGCAACGCGCTCAGCATGCCGCCGGGTGTTCACAAACACGAGGGTCGTGCGGTGCTCGCCGACGAGCTCGGCGAGGCGATCGTAGACTTCGGTCCAGGCATCGCCTGACATCACCGCTTCGAGCGGAGAACCCGGCACCTCGATCGAAAGATCGCGGTCGCGAACGTACCCTGTATCCACGATCGCGCAGTCGGCGCCGCCGGGGCGCAGATTCTGTGTGCCCACCAGGAAGCGGGCGACTTCCTCTATGGGCTTCTGAGTCGCTGACAATCCAATGCGGGTCAGGCGCTTTCCGGCGAGGGCTTCGAGTCGCTCGAGCGACACTGCGAGATGCAGTCCTCGCTTGCTGCCGACCATCGCGTGGATCTCGTCAACGATCACCGTTCGGGTGGTACCCAACATTTTCCTGCCCGACTCCGAGCCCAACAGGATGTACAACGATTCGGGTGTGGTGACCACGATGTGCGGCGGCCGCTTCCGCATGCTGTTGCGTTCGCTCTGCGGCGTGTCGCCCGTCCGGACGAACGTACGGATTTCGAGATCCGGCAGACCCAGCGCGCGCAGTTCTTCGCGGATGCCGGCCAGCGGGGCTTCGAGATTGCGGCGAATGTCGTTCGATAGGGCTTTCAGAGGCGAGACGTAGACGACCTGAGTCTCATCGCGCAAGCCGTGCTCCAGGCCGTCACGAACCAGTTGATCAATGACAGCCAGGAAGGCAGCGAGAGTTTTTCCGGATCCGGTCGGTGCCGCTATCAGTACGTGCTGTTGCGCCTGGATCGCAGGCCAGGCCTGCTCCTGCGGCGCCGTCGCGGCATCGAATGTCCTCGTGAACCAGTTGGCTACGGCAGGGTGGAAAGACGAAAGGGCGGTCACGCTCGAGCTTCCTCGCTGTGGTCGATCGGCAGGTGGGGATGGGAGATTGAACCACAGGCAAGGCGCTGCGAGGTGCCCCCCGTTTGGGTCGCAAGGGAACAGGCCCCCGTCTCGGGGGCTCGCAGGACGCCTTCTGCAGCTTAGACAGAGAAGTAGAAGCAGGCCCCGCGATCTACCGCGGCTTCTGCCCAGACTTCCCCAGCGTGCCGATGCACGATGCGCTGCACCGTCGCAAGCCCGATTCCGGTGCCGGGGAATTGCGATTCCGGGTGTAACCGGCGGAAGGGGCTGAACAGGTTGGCTGCGTGGCGCGGATCAAAGCCCGCCCCATTGTCGCGCAGGAAGAAGGCCCTTCGCCCCGAGCGGCCCATGCGCGAGCCCAGCTCGATCCGCGGATTGGGCGTCTTGGAGGTGAATTTCCAGGCATTGGAGAACAAGTTCTCCAGCGCGATCCGCAGCAGCGCGGCATCGCCTTCGACCGTAAGGTTGTCCGCAACGACCACGGAGGCCGTGCGTTCCGGCGCGCTCTGTCTGAGTCCTTGCACGATTTCGTTCGCCATGCGCGAAAGATCGACGGTCACCTGGTGCATTGGCGCGCGGACTACCTTGGACAACTCCAGCAGGTCGTTGATGAGCCGGTGCATGCGGCGCGCGCCGCCGCAGATCCGCTCGAGGTGGCTGCGCCCGATCTCATCGAGTCTGTCGCCGTTGCTCTCCAACAGGACCTGCGTGAACCCGTCGATCGTGATGAGCGGCGAGCGCAGGTCGCGCGCGACTGAGTATGAGAAGGCCTCGAGCTCTGCGTTCAACACCTCGAGTTGGGCCGAACGGCGATGCAACTCGCTCGTGCGTTCCGTCACGCGTTGCTCGAGGCTGGAAAGCAATTCGACCGATTCCATGGCAACAGAGGTGCTGTCGGCGAGCGCCTGCAGCAGCTCGACCTCTTGGCTCGTGGCCCTGTGTGGCCGCGCCCAATAGACGCCGATCGCACCAACCGGTGCGAGCGTGCGGATGGGCATCACGACGAGGCCTTTTACGAACGTCGGCCGATAGACCTCATGCGGAATGCGGGCATCCTGGTAGATATCCTTGATCACTGCGGGCTGACGATTCAACATCGCCCAGCCGCCGACACAGGAGCTCAGCGGGAAGCGCCGGCCTTTCCAGAGCGGCCCGAGCGCGTCTTCTTCGGCGTAGAAGCAGTTGTCGCCATCGCGAAGGATGAATGACGCACCGTCGGCCCCAACCAGGTTGCGGGCGCAGTGGCGGACGATGTCCATGATCGCTGGCAGGGTGCGTGCGAGCGCCAGGCGTTGTACCACTGAAACCAGCTGCTGCAATCCCCAGACATACGAGGCAGTTTCGAGCTGCTCCTGCTGCGATGCTGCCGTGCCGTGCAGGGCATTGCGGATGACGGGGGCGAGCTGCTCGAGGTCGGACTTCGCAACAGCGCCGGCAGGTTGGGTCACGGCCGGGGTGTTGTCGCGTTGCGGAAATCCTGACACGACGATGAACGGAACGGCGGGGCAATGATCGTGCGCTGCAGCCATGGCGGCCCGCCCGTCGTAACCCGGCACACCGCTGTCCGAGAGGATCACGTCGAATTCCGGCCGTTGCAGCGCCGCAAGAAACGCGTCGCCGCTATTGACCGGCAGGATGTCGCAGTTGAGTCCGCCCCGTGCGAGTGACAGCCGCACCATCTCGGCGTCGGTGAGATTGTCTTCCAGATGCAGTATCCGCAGCTTCATGTTCGAGTCCCTGTCGCAACCAACGCACAGGATTATGGATACTGGACGGTCAGCCCGCCGTCAAACTTGCAACATTCGATGTGAGACGCGCTACACAAGTGCAACTGCACAACACCGTGCCGCGGCGCGACGTGCGGGTTCCGCGCGCCGGGGCGCGGAAATTTCTGACTCAGGAGTCGCGGTGGGAGGCGAAAGCGATCCGGTCGAGAACACCGAGCAGGACTGCCGACACGACGAAGGTCAGATGTAATACGACATACCAGAGGATCTTGTCGTTCGGTGTGGCGTCAGCGTTCATGAAGATGCGCAGCAGGTGTATCGAGGAGATCGCGACGATGGAGGCGGCGACCTTGAGTTTCAAAGTGCCGGAGTCGAGTTTACCGAGCCAGGCCGGTGACTCCTGTGCAGCGTCCGCATCGAGCTTGGATACGAAGTTCTCGTACCCCGACAACATCACCATGACGATGAGGCTGCCGACCAGCACGATGTCGATGAGTGACAGGACGCTCAGCACGAGGTCCGACTCGGCCAGGGCTGAGAATGCCGGCCAGTGAGTGCAGCACTTCCTGGAAGAATTTCACGCCCAGCGCCAGCAGCCCGAGCGCAAGTCCGAGGTACATCGGGGCGAGCAGCCAACGGCAGGCGAACAGCAGCTTTTCTATGTTTCGTTCGAGCATCGGGCGATTCTACCGCAGCGGCAGCAGGCGAGACTCGCCCCTCTGTCTGTGGCGGTAGTACAGTAGCTGCAAGCCAAGCAACCAGCGGGTGCCGCGCGATGTGGAATACGGAATCAGACGCTGACGAGTCGTTCAGGAAAAAGGTGATCTGGGGATCGGCCGCCGTGGTGGTACTCGGTCTGCTGGGATCTGTCTACTATTACAAGTACCGCGGGGCCGTGCCGGCGCCGCCGGCAAAGATCGAACCCCCGCCGGCGGCGGCACCGGCGCCGCAGGCTGCTACCGAGCCCGCCATCCGCAACCCGGTCCCGATACCGGCGGACACCAAGCCGTTGCCACCGCTCCAGGACAGCGATCCTGATGTGCGTGAGTCGCTCGTGGGTGTGTTCGGCGGCAGGTCGATTTCACAGTTCCTGGTTCCGGAAAACCTCGTTCGCCACATTGTTGTGACGGTCGACAATCTGCCCCGCAAGAAGGTGGCGACCGAGCTGCGCCCCGTAAAGCCAACCCCTGGGGCGACTGTGACGGCCACACAGGGAGATATTACGACGCTGGGCTCCGCCAACTTCGAGCGCTACGCGCCGCTGATCAAAGTCGTGCGGAGCACGGACACGGCCGTCCTTACGAACGTTTATTTCAAGCTGTATCCCTTGTTCCAGCAGTCGTACGAGGATCTGGGCTATCCCGGTCAATACTTCAACGATCGCCTGGTCGAGGTGATCGATGACATGCTTCGCGCTCCGGACGTGCAGGGCCCCATCGAGCTGACACAGCCGAAGGTCTTCTACGAATATGCAGACCCCAAGCTCGAGTCGCTGTCGGCCGGACAGAAGCTGTTGTTGCGCATGGGACCGGCAAACGAGGCCATCATGAAGGCCAAGCTGCGCGAGCTGCGCAAGGCGATCGTGAACCGTCCGGACGAACCGGTGACTCACTAGGCTGATTCTGACCCGCGCAGCGCATAAGCATAAGAAGGAGGCAGAATGAGCGAAGACTTCGTCACCGAGCCGAGTTTGCAACGGCCACTCGAGTACCTGCGCTCGGTGCTCATTCCGACGGAGACACTCGAGGCCTGGGCGGTCCAGCACCGGCTGTTCGCGCTCTCGCATCGGCGCGTCCTGGTTGCGGCGACGAGCGGCCGCCTGATCATGATTACCCGGCACCTGATCAGCGGTTTCGATGTCTCGGATATCCGCTGGCAGGATCTCGAGGAAGTTACGTTGCGTGTGGGAATATTCGCCGCCGATCTTGCGATCCGCGCCGGCAAGGCCTCGGACCTTGCGTCCCAGGGAGTCACGGGATCGCGGCGCCTGGATTTCGCCGGCCTGCGCAAGGATCAGGCGCAGGCCGTGTATCGGATCTGCCAGGCAGAGGATCAGGCCTGGCGCGAGAAGCGGCGAGTTCGCGAGTTGGAGGAGCTCCGTGCGCGCTCTGGCGGCATACAGGTGAGCTCCGCTCCAACGCAGACCTCAATGGCGGGATCCGATGCGTTACGGCGGCTGCAGGAAGCGAAGCAGATGCTGGATGCCAGATTGATCACCGATGCCGAATACGAGGCCATCAAGGCGAAGATTGTCTCTTCGTGACATTGGCAGCCGTTGGCTGCTGCCATTCATGACCCTGCTGGCCCTCACCGGCTGCCATGAGGCGGACCCTGACCGCCCGCAGTGGGTCATCCGCTCCCAACTGGTGTTTCTGTCGGAAGACTTCGGCAGTCCGCGGGAACCCCTGCCGGCCGGGCGGTTTCGCCTGCTGTTTCCCTACATTGCAGGCGATATTTACGGGTCACCCACGACCGGTGACTTTTTCAACTCACCGCTCGATGCGGACTATCGCTTCGAGATCAACCTGAATCGCCATCACGAGTTATTGTTGGCGTCGCTCGAGCCGACCGAGTTCAGTTTGTCCTACCTGCACATTGAACCTGCTGAGGCGCGTGTGGCACGCCTGGCGCCGATGATCCTCGAGGCGGATGGCATCGAGCAGGTGGGCCGTGCCGACTGGTTTGACCCCGATTCGGGTCGAGCGCTGCTGCTGTTGTATCTGGACAGGCCCGCAACGATATCCGGGCGCGGAGTCGCTCGCGGCCGGCCGCTGCGCTATGCAATCCGGGCGGCCGCGCCGGGTTATGTCTGGGTTGGACAGCAGTCGAATGCGGACGAGAATGTTTACGCCGTAACACCCAAGCCGGCGCGACTGCTCCTCGCCGTCACGCCCCTGGACAAGAGCCCTGCCCGGTGAAGAAGCACAGGGAAGTCGAACTTCGCCGACCAGTGCAGTAGTGTTGATCCGGGCGAGCGCTGCCCAGTAAAAGGAGGCCACTGGGAATGACGAGTCTGGTTGGACGTACAGCGGCTGGGAAACGCCCGACTTTCGCGCTGCGATTGGGCAAAATCCCTAGGGACCTTGGTCTTCGCAGGGTAGAGTAGCCCGCGAATGCTCCAGCAGGTCACGCAATACCATCTGACGACGCGCTGGACGTTAGAAGCGCCTGTCGGAGCTGTTTGGACGGAGTTGAGCCGGCCTGAGGGGTGGCCCACCTGGTGGAAGGGCATGCTCTCTGTCCGCCTGTTGGAACAGGGCGATGGCAGTGGCACGGGCGCTTACCGGCGAATCACCTGGCGTAGGGTGCTTTCCTCGCGGATCACGTTCAACCTGCGCACCGTGAAAGTCCAGCCGCGGGCGTTGATCGAATCCGTAGCGGACGGTCAGCTGACCGGAGTGGGGCGGTGGCAGCTCACGCGGGCGGGTGCGGGTACTGAAGTCCAGCACGATTGGATCGTCAATGTGACCTTGCCTGGCATTCCTATTGTCGCGGGCATTGCCGGATTGCTCTTCAAATGGAACCACCGCTCCCTGATGAAGGCAGGGCGGCGGGGCCTGGAGAGCCGGGTTGGCGTGCGCTAGGGCCAGGGGTACCGAAAACTCGATGCATACCCACAAGTAATCCACAGACAATCCACAGCCGAGCGGGATTATGCTCGCCCCATGGCACTCAGACTTCGCAGACGACCCAAGACACAGCCTCCGCTCGCCGTCCTGGGCACTTACACCTTCCCCACTCGTACCGTCCAGATCGTCCTGATGGAGGACGATCGGGTCCAGTGGATCTGCGACTGCGAGAAATTCCGTCGGTGGAGCACTCACAAAGATCCGCCCTGGTGCAAGCACATCGCCAAGGCTGCTGCACGCCGCTCGATCGAGCGACTGACCCGCCGGGTCGCCGTGTCGAGAAATCTGGAGCACTGAGCCTGCAGCGCCTGAGGCTCGACCGCCAGACGCTCGGGAGCCCTCTCGCAGGTATCTCGGTTGCTCCCATGTCTGGACGTGGTATCCAAGTCAGCCGCTACACGTTTACCCGCTGAAGGGGCCCGGGGCGACCGCCTCGGGCAGGACCGTGGCCGGCAGGCGCAGCGGCCGGCTGAGCTTCCGGCTACGGGCTGGCGCGACATCCTGCTGCGCGTCTGGGAGAAGATGGGAGAGGATCACACCTCGCTCGTCGCAGCGGGAATCGCACTCAACACGTTGCTCGCCGTCTTTCCGGCACTCGCCGTTGCAGTGTTGATTTACGGCATGTTCTCATCGCCGGCGGGGGTGGCGGCGGACATCAGGCCCTTCATTGGGATTCTGCCGCCGGATGCGGCGAAGCTGTTGCAGGCGCAGCTGCAGACTCTCATCGCTCCGCCGCATGTGAAGCTGGGCCTGGGTGCAGTCGTGAGCGCGGTGCTGGCATTCTGGAGCGCGCGCCAGGGCATCGTCGCCCTGATGGCCGCTACCAACATCGCCTACTACGAGCGCGAGCGTCGCGGCTTTCTGATGCAGATTGCCATCTCGCTCGGGTTCACCCTCGCGGCAGTGGTTGCATTTCTCGTGATGCTGGCTTTGGGTGTTGCCGTGCCCCTGGTACTGCAGATCCTGCCGCTCGGTCCCGCCGCGGCCACTGCGATTCTCGTGTTTCGCTGGGTCCTCCTGTGGCTGTTCGCGGCGGGCGCTCTGGCTGTCATCTATCGGTATGCGCCTGACCGGCACACTGCGAAGTGGCAGTGGGTGACATGGGGCTCGGCGGCGGCCGCCACGCTCTGGTTGTCAGCGAGTGTGTTGTTTGAGTTGTATGTAAAGAACTTCAGCAGCTACGGGGCGCTTTACGGCGCTCTCGGCGCAGTCATCGTGTTGATCATGTGGTTCTACCTGGGCGGATTCGCAGTCGTGCTGGGCGCCGAGATCAACGCCGAGATGGAGCATCAGACAGCCATGGATACTACCGAGGGGCCACCTAAGCCCATGGGGCAGCGCGGGGCGTATGTCGCGGATACTTTGGGCCGGACGCCGGAGTAAACCCGACTCACCGGGCGTCAAACTCCGGCAGCATGCCGGCCGATCGGCTATAATTGGCGGTTCAGCCTCTGCGGCCGACCGGCTTCCTTGCAGCAGGCCTGTGCCATCCCGAGGTGTTCTGTGCAAGCGACGGTAGCCGCGACCGCGGCCGATTCTAATGGTTTCCTCGCTTTAGGCCTTCACGAGGCGGTGCTTCAGGCGCTCCGCGATGTGGGCTACGAGGCTCCCACTCCCATCCAGGCTGCGACGATCCCAGCGCTGCTGGCAGGCACTGACGTCCTGGGGCAGGCCCAGACAGGGACGGGCAAGACGGGTGCGTTCGCGCTTCCCGTGCTGTCCAAAATCGACGTGAGCAAGGCACAGACGCAGGCGTTGGTGCTCGTCCCCACGCGCGAGCTGGCCATTCAGGTGGCCGAGGCGTTTCAACGCTACGCCACGCACATGAAAGGCTTTCACGTGCTCCCTATCTACGGCGGACAGAGCTATACGCCGCAGCTGAAGGGGCTCAAGCGCGGCGCTCACGTAATCGTCGGCACACCGGGCCGGGTTATGGACCACATGAAGCGCGGCACGCTGCCTCTGGATGCGTTGAACTTCCTCGTCCTCGACGAGGCGGACGAGATGCTTCAGATGGGGTTTATCGACGCAATCGAATGGATCCTCGAACAGTCGCCACCGGAGCGGCAGATCGCGTTGTTCTCAGCGACGATCCCTCCGGCAATCCGACGTATCGCGCAGCGCCATCAGCGGACTCCTGCGGAGATCACGATTCGCAGCAGGACGAGCACGGCTCCCAATATCCGGCAGCGGTACTGGCTCGTGAGCGGCATGCACAAGCTCGACGCGCTCACGCGCATTCTCGAGGTGGAGAGCTTTGATGCGATGCTGGTGTTTGTGCGCACCAAGCTCGAGACGGTCGAGTTGGCTGAGCGGCTGGAAGCGCGTGGTTTCGAAGCGGCCCCACTGAATGGCGACATCCCGCAGCAGCAGCGCGAGCGGACCGTCGCCGCGCTGAAGTCGGGGAAAGTTGACATCGTGGTCGCGACAGATGTGGCCGCGCGTGGATTGGACGTTGAGCGTATTTCGCACGTCGTTAACTATGATGTGCCGTACGACAGCGAGTCGTACATCCATCGAATCGGGCGGACTGGTCGCGCTGGACGCAGCGGCGAGGCGATTCTGTTCATCGCGCCGCGCGAGCGGAACATGCTCCGCATCATCGAGCGGGCGACACGACAGCAGATCGCGCAGATGAATCTGCCCTCGGTCAGTGCAGTCAACGAGCAAAGGGTTGCACGATTCAAACAGCGCATCGCCGACACGCTGGCTGCCGGTGAGACGGCTGCGTTTCGATCGATCATCGAGGAGTTTGAAGCCGAGAACGAAGTGCCGGCCATCGAGATCGCGGCCGCGCTGGCGAGCTTGCTGCAGGGGGCAGCACCGTTGTTGCTGCCTGAGAGGGCCGAAGAGTCAGGTAGGGAGTGGGGGCGGCAGGCTGAACAGCGCGACGGACCGCGCGGGCAAGGACCTCGCTCGCGGCATGATCGCGACGGCGGTAGCGACCGCAAAGGCACCCGCCCAGGCGATCGCAGTGCTGGCGGCAAGCATGCACGGGCCCGCGGCGATGATACGCGCCAGCAGGGTGGCGACGATCGCGCAGCTGGTGTGGATCGAAAGCCGCGCGTTGACCGGGGCGACGACACGGGTCGGCCTCGCGAGGACGATCAAGGTGCTGGTGGCGTCAATCCGCGCGGCGAATCTGCGGCCGGCGGCGACCGCGAGCCGCGCGTTGAACGTGCCACGGACGGTGATCGCAACAACCTGCGCGGCAAACATGCGGCCGATGGCGACCGTAACGCGGGCGTTGAGCGGGGCGTCCACTTTGACGTTGGCACGCCCGGCGATGGCGAGTCACCGCGCGCGCCAACCGACACGGTAGGTGCGCCGGCCTCTGGCCACAGGCGCGGGGACGAGGGCGAAGATCTGAGCCGGCTTCGCGAGGACGATCGCAGCACTGGTGGCGTCAATCCGCGCGGTGAATCTGCGGTCGACGGCGATCGCGAGTCGCGCGCTGATCGCGGCGATGAGCCGGGTCGGTCCCGCGGCGACGGCGCGCATCCGCGCGCTCCAGCCGACACGGGGGCTGCACGGGCCTCGCGAGACAGGCGCGGGGGCGAGGGCGACAGCGGTGCACGGTCATCGCGCCGGAAGCGCAGCGACAGCGACGATGTTGTGTTTGAAACCTTCCGCCTGGAAGTCGGCCATGCTCACGGCGTGAAGCCCGGCAACATCGTTGGCGCGATTGCCAACGAGGCGGGTCTCGAAGGGCGTCACATCGGGCAGGTGGACATCCGTGACGATCACAGCTTCGTCGATCTGCCCGAAGGCATGCCCAAGGACATTTTTCGCAACCTGAAGAAAGTACGCGTGGCTGGACAGGAATTGCGGATCAGCCGTGTGGACGGCAAGCCTCCCCGCCATTAAATGCGCTACGCGCAACTTTCCTGCGGGTCGAAGCGACCCGCGACATGTAGCGGCGCTGCGCGCCGGTAAGAGAAGACTAGAGGGCTTATGGAAATCTGGGTGGACGCTGATGCCTGCCCGGTGGTGATCAGGGAAACCTTGTTCCGTGCCGCGGAGCGTACCGGCGTGACGATGACGCTGGTTGCCAACAAGCCGGTCAGGCTGCCAGCAGTAGCGCAGAACGTTCACTTCGTGCAAGTGCCCGCAGGGTTTGACGCGGCCGACAAACGCATCGTGGAGTTGATGGCTGCCGGAGACCTCGTGATTACGGCGGATGTCCCGCTCGCCGCCGCAGCCATCGAAAAAGGTGGCGTTGCATTGAATCCGCGCGGTGAGCTGTATACCAGCGAGAACGTGCGCGAGCGGCTGTCGGTACGCAACTTCCTGGATGAGCTGCGCGGCAGTGGCGTCAACACCGGGGGGCCGCCGGCACTCAGTCAACGCGAGCGCCAGATGTTTGCCAACCAGCTCGACCGGCTGCTCGCCCGGCGCGCCAAGGCCGGCGACGCCTAAGGAACTGTCTGACTAGTCGGCCAGGCGCCTCCTGGGTGAGACACGCGTCACGTTGTTGACGCACCCCCGGGACGCGCGCCCAGGGCGCCCAATCCGTTGCGTCAAGCCGCACATAACAAGAGCAATCCATCGGGTACCCTGCCTGCGATTCATGGAACCGAACCTTCGCCAGGTGGGTTTCTATTCAGGGACAGCGGGGACAGGAGGGGTTGTTGCTGGCAGATACAGGCATGGGGCACTGCGTGCGATGGCACAGAACAGCGGTATCGCCGTCCCTGCTTGCCCTGCTGGTGGTGTGCGGCGCGGTGCAGGCCCAAGCCCAAGAGGCGCAACCTCCGTCGGAGCCAGACAAGCCGGCCGCCGCACCCGCGACGCCGAGTCCCGTCGATACGCCACCTCCTGTCGAGACTGCACCTGCCGTCGAGACTGCACCTCACGTCGATACGCCACCCGCCGAGTCTGCCAAACAATCAGATCAGGACGTCCCGTATCACTGGCTCGATCGTACCCGCGAGGTGTTGTACGACACGATGTGGCACTCGGCGGAGCACGTCGATCGGTGGTTCGGTTCCGCCGAAGACGATGCTGTCTATCGGCAGGCTCACGGCAGCGTCGCTCCAGCGCTTCTGTACACACGGTTCGACGGGTTGCGCACGCAGGTCCGGTTCAACATGAACTTCCCGTTGCCGCGGGTCAACGATCGCATTCATGCGTTCGTCGGCCGTTTCGATCCGAACGAGTTCATCACCGAGCGTAACGAGCCCTCGGGCGCTATTCCGCGTACCTATGGTCCACCCACGGAGGATCAGACGCTTCTGGGTATCGGCTATCACCAGCCGGACAAACAAGGCAGTCACTTCGACGCAGGCGCGGGCGTCCGGGTGAGCCTCCCCATGGATCCCTACATCAAGGGCAGCTACATTTATGAACGTGGGAATTCTGACCGCGGACTATTCAGCGTGCGTGAAACCCTGTTCTGGCAAAACAGCGAGGGCGCGGGCGAGACGACGCGCTTGGATCTCGAGCGTGTCTTCGACCGGCAACTGTTGGTGCGCTACACCCTCTCCGGCACGCGCTCACAAAAGTCCGAAGGACTGCGCGGATATTCGTCCATTCTGCTTCTGCGCGGTCTGTCCAATCGGCGCGCCGTCGCATTCGAACTCGGAGCGGATGGCCAGACGCAGGCTCAGGTGCAGCTTCATGACTATGGTTTCAAGGCGGCATACCGCCAGTGTATTCTGCGCCGCTGGCTGATCATGGAAGTTCGCACGAGCCTGGATTGGCCGAAGGATTTTCGCTGGCAGCATCGTCACGCCAGCCCAGGCGTCGGGCTCGGATTTGAGATGCTGCTCGGCACGGAAGAGTTCCTCGCGCGGCCAGTTACGTTCTGATGCGCTAACATCGGCACATGGCGATTCGACCCGTATTGAAGATGGGACATCCGGTGTTGCGGCAGGTGGCGACGCCGGTGGTTCGGTTTGACCACGAGCTTCAGGGCCTGATCGGGGACATGGACGAGACGATGCGCTCGCTGAGTGGGGCGGGAATCGCGGCTCCGCAGATCGGTGTGAGCCAGCGCGTCGTCATTTTCGAAGTGCGGGAGAATCCGCGCTATCCGCACGTCTCGCCCGTACCGTACACGGTGCTGATCAACCCCGAGCTCACGCCTCTCGGCGATGAAATGGACGAGGGGTGGGAAGGGTGTCTGTCGGTGCCGGGGATGCGTGGCCTGGTTCCGCGCTACCACCGATTGCGGTATCGGGGATTTGACGCCCAGGGGGCGCCTTTCGATCGCACCGTGGAGGGATTCCATGCGCGGGTGGTTCAGCACGAAGTGGATCACCTCGATGGCATTCTGTATCCGCAACGTATCCGGGATCTGCGTGACTTCGGTTTCGAAGATGTTTTGCTGACGCAGATGACCCCGATGCCGGACTAACGTGCCCCGGAGCTAGTGTGCCCGGGGCTGCTGCGGTAGGGGGTTAGCGCGGCCTAGCGGGCCGGGATTAGCGCCAACAGTAGCGACATCTCACGGAGCAGGCTGCTTCAGACCGGGCACCGCATCGCGCCCAGTACGCACGTCCCGCGCCATTCGGATCGCATGCTCAATACCTTGGTAATAGCCTGATACGCGCCCTAACTCGCGGTAGCCGAGAGCTGCGTAGAACGCGAACGCTGCTTGATTCGTCGCGCGCAACTCGAGTCCGATGATGAAGGTGCCGGCCGTGAGCGCCGTTTCTTCAAGCCAGGTCATGATCTTGCGTGCCACACCCCTACGTCGGTGCGCGGGGTCGACTGCGAGAAGATTCAGATGTGCGACATCATCGCCGTAGCGCATGACGGCGAAGCCGACCGTCATGCCCTCGTGGCGCGCGCTCAATACGATGCTCTCGGGATGGCGCATGTGCCACGTGATACGCGACGCCGACCATGCCGGTCGTAGTCCGGCTTCCACTAATTCTTGTGACATCACCGCGAGGCGGCGGGCGTCAGCTATTCGCGCAGGCTGCAGGCTATATTCGTGCACGGGCTCAAGCATACCGCTTGAAAAGCGCGTCGCAAACTAACGTTGCCTAGCGGCGTCACGTTGTCGTGCATGCCCGACATCTTGCAACCGGCACGCAATTCTGCCGCGCTGCGGCAGAATTGATTGGACCCGCGCGCAAAAGGCGCGCCGCCACGCCCGTGTCAATCACTGGACGCGTGTTGGTGTATCAGGCGAGGGTGTGAAATACCTTCTGCACGTCATCGTCCTGTTCGAGCTTGTCGATCACCGTCAGGACTTCCGTCGCTTGTTCTTCCGGCAGCTCGGTCGGAACCGTGCAGATGTATTCATGTTCGGCGGACAGGGGGGTGATGCCGCGGGCTTCGAGTGCCAGTTGGAGTTTGCCAAAATCGGCGAAGGCGCAGCGGATCACGAGTTGCGGCTCGCCTTTCTCGCCAGTGCTCTCACCCATTTCTTCCAGCCCGTGGTCGATGAGGTACAACTCGAGGTCGTCCTGATCGATACCTTCGGGGTTGAGACGGAACACTCCCATCTTCTTGAAAAGGAAGCTGACGCTGCCGTTGGTGGCGAGATTGCCGCCCCCCTTGGTGATGATGTTGCGCACGCCGGCCACGGTTCGGGTGGGATTGTCGGTCGCGGTTTCGACCAGCAACGCAACGCCGTGGGGGGCGTAGCCTTCGTAAACGACCTCGTGGTAATTGGCCGCGTCACGACCCGAGGCGCGCTTGATGGCCGCCTCGATCTTGTCCTTCGGCATGTTGACGGCGCGGGCGTTTTGAATCACTCGCCGCAGGGCGTGGTTTGACGACGGGTCCGGTCCGCTGGACTTGACCGCCATGGTGATGTCCTTGGCGATCCGGGCGAATTGCTTCGCCATGCGGTTCCACCGCGCGAACATCGTATGTTTTCGGACTTCAAAGATACGGCCCATGTGACTATGGTGCCCCAGCGGCGCTGGCCACGTCTAGAGAACTGCTGCGGACCGCGCTGCGGCGCGCTGGCTACTGCAAGGCGGCGCATGCCCATGAAAGGTCACAGGGGGAAGCGCCGGAACGAGCGTGTTACTGCGTGGAGCTGCCAAGGCGGCTGCGTGAATCACGCAAATAAGTGTGCGGCAAGGCGAAGAAACGCCCGCGGCACTGCGCCGAGCGATCAAAGCGGCGTGTGCGAACGCCGCACGCACAAACGAAGAGGGGGCCTCGCAGGCCCCCTCTAAATCGTCGCTGGTTGAGCTTCGCGCTTACGCCAACTGTGCGTGCAGCACCCTCACTCGTCGTCGTTGCAGGTGCAGTCGCCGTTCGATCTCTCGCAGCTGCTGCTGGAAGCTCGCGTGCTCCCA
>JAQGOF010000246.1 GCA_028293745.1 Gammaproteobacteria bacterium
ATCCCCCTCGGCCTCACCCTCCGCCCCCCCGACATCAAAAAGCTCGCGAAGCACAGTCGTCGCGAAGCTACCGCGCGTAAGCCGGAAGTGGAGGACGACTGCATCGGCCTCCCGACTCCAATGCAGATCGCGTACTGCAAGTCGAAGACTGCGCCTCTCCTGCTCCATGCCAGCCTCTTGCACCAGCTCAGATGCCGGCAACAGTTGCGCGGCAACTCCACTCTCCAGCTCCAATACCCGTCCGCGCGAGGCGGGCAGCCCGCGTCCCCACATCGGACCGGTCGGGTGAATATCGAGCCGCTGACAACGCTCCAGCAGCGCGGTATCAGCCGGATCGACGGTGAACACGCTCCCGCGCGCATCGAGATTGGCGATGTCGCCGGCCTCCAAGCGCTCCCAGCTGCCGTCCCGCGCCCGCACGGCGAGCACGGAGTTGAAGATCAGACTGCGAGCCGCCGATAGCACGAACCCCCGCTCCGGAGGCCGCAGTGCTTTCAGACCGGCAGTGATTCGCAGCAGGTTTGAGCCCTCGCGCCCGAATCGCTGTCGTCCGAAGTAGTTCGGTACACCTCGTTGGCCGATCAGTCCGACACGCTCAGCGAGTTGATCATCGCTGACCGTCACCTCACGAATGCGAATGATGAAGCTGTTGCCTGCCAGCGCGCCGCGAGGGAGCTTGCGAGTGTGGGCATGAGCCTCCAGTACCTCGAACTCAGAGGTTCGCACGGCCGTCCACGCGTCCAGAGATTGGGCCGACTTCGGCACGGTGAACCACTGCACGGCCACCGCGCGCCGATCCTTCAGGCCGGCATAGCCGACATCCATGGGACGGCATCCGCAAACCTTGGCCAGCTCACGAGCCACCCATTGAGTGTTCGCATCGCGCTTGCGCACTTTTACCAGGACGTGCTGGCCCGTCCCGGCCGGTCCGAAGCCCAGGTCTTCTTCTACGATGAAGTCGTCGGATTGGGCTCGCAGCACCCCCGAACCAAGAGGGGGTCCGAATGTCCGTGGAGGCTCAAGGGCGTGTTGGGCCCAGAGCGGATCAATTGATGTCACGCAGCAATCAACAGCACGACAGCCTGAGCCGCAATGCCCTCGCCGCGCCCCAGAAACCCGAGCCGCTCGGTCGTCGTCGCCTTCACGTTGACCTGCTCCTCCGAGACCTCGAGAAGCTCGGCGACCTGCCGGCGGATCTGATCGCGTACGGGCCCAACCTTGGGCGCTTCCGCCAGCACCGTGATATCGGCATTGCCGACTCGCAGCTTGCGGATCAAGAGCATGTTCATGACCGATCTCACGAAGCTCCTGCTGTCCGCGCCCTTCCATTGAGGGTCCGTGTCCCGGAAGTGCTGACCGATGTCCCCCAGGCCCGCTGCGCCCAGAAGCGCGTCGCACAGAGCGTGTAACACAACATCTCCGTCCGAGTGGGCGAGTACACCGTGAGAATGCGGCACCCGAATGCCGCCAAGCATTACAAAGTCGCCGGGCCCGAAGGCGTGAATATCAATTCCCGATCCTATTCTCACTGTCTTCCCCTGTTTGGCCCACGCCGCTACGCGCGGCCATGAGGGCCACCGCGATCACCAGATCGTCGGCGCTGGTAATTTTGATATTGGTCGTCGACCCTTCGACGACGAGCGGCCGCTCCCCCATCCATTCGAGAGCTTGCGCCTCATCGGTCGGCGAGCGCCCTTGCCCCAGCGCACGGTCGAGCGCCTCGCACAACCGCCCGTAGCGAAACATCTGCGGAGTCAGGGCGCGCCACAGGCTTGCGCGATCGACTGTTTCCACTACCTCCTTCTCGCCGCCTGTGCGCTTCAGCGTGTCTGCGGCGGGTGCAGCCAGGAGACCCCCGACGGGATGTGACTGAACACGATCCAACAGCCTGTCGACATCCTGACGCGACACGCAAGGACGCGCTGCATCGTGCACCAGCACCCAATCATCAGCCCGAGCGCGACCTGACAAGCTGGCAAGCCCATTACGGACCGAGTGGCTACGTTCGCTGCCACCGTGGGCAGTAACTACCTTTGGCAATGTCACCGCCGGCACCGTCGGCAATGACAGGCCGGGATCGCTAAACCCTTCCCCGTCAGGGCCACCACGCTTCGCAGCGGCACGCTCCGCAACCCGTGTGACATCAGCCAACGCAGCCGCGACACTCGCCTCGCTCGCCCGGGTCGCGCCCGTCACGTCAGGTAACCGTGACGCTACCGTCGGCCAAAATGAGTCATTCGTCCCGAGCACGACGACGACCCCCAGACAGCGCGAGTCGTACAGGAACGGCGCGAGCGACCACTCCATCACCGTGCGACCGTGAAGGTCAGCATATTGTTTGGGTATGTGTTCGCCGAATCGGCGACCCACGCCGGCGGCCGGCATCACTAGCCAGTAACGCATGGAGATTCTCGACGTACGGGGCCGCTACCGAGCAGCGGTCCGCGTGTGGTGTTCAGTACCCTGCGCAACGGGACGTGGCGGAACGACCTGATAAAACGTCTCATTACTGGCGATCATGCCGAGATCGCTGCGGGCGCGCTCTTCGAGCGCCTGCATGCCGTTCTTCAGATCACGTACTTCGGCCGCGAGCTGCCGATTGCGCTCGCCAAGCTGGTCGTTTTCGGTCCGTTGCGCCGCGACCGCGGTTTCCAGACGACGCAGCTCGCGGACACCGTCTTCGGAAAGCCATATACGGTACTGCAGGAGCACCACGACGACGAACAAGGCTGCGGCAAGCCACTTCATGAACGCGATAGCCTATCAGACGAGGTGCCCCCCGCGAAGCGGGATCATTTACTGCGACTCGACGGGGGAATCATTTGGTTGATAGTGACCTCGAAGGTGTACAGATGATCCGGTCCGACTCGGTTTCCAAGCAGCTGCTTGCACATGCCCTGGCCATGGTTATCCCAATGGTCAGCGCGCTCGTCTTAGCGACCGGCGTTGCCTATGCAGCGGACCCGCCGTTATCGACGCCAGCCGCCGATGAGCCACCTACTGAGGAAGTGATTGTCGAGGGGAAGCACGAGGGTCCTCGCATGTGGCGCGTCGCCAAGAGTGACCACGTCCTTTGGGTACTCGGCACCATCTCGCCGCTGCCCAGGAAGATGACCTGGCAGTCCGATTCCGTCGCAACCGTATTGCAGGAGACACAGGAGGTGCTCCCCGCGTGGCCATCCATCGGCGTTGGCGCCAATCCTTTCACAGCCCTGCGCCTGTATTTCACTTGGCGAAAAAT
>JAQGOF010000250.1 GCA_028293745.1 Gammaproteobacteria bacterium
AACCGTAACACCTACAGTCGGATTGTTAAAACCGCCTGTCGTAACTCCGCGAATTACTACAAGCGGGGAGGCACCATCGTCCCCACCAAGCGTAACAGTTACCCCGGGAATTCTCGTATAATAGTCCTGAAGCCGCAGTTGGTTGCTGTCGACGAGCGTTCCAGCGCTGATCGCCGTCACCGGTACTGGTACGTCCTGAAGACGCTCGGTACGTTTCTGGGCGCTGACCAGGACCTCTTCTAAGTCGCCGGCTTGCTGTCTGTTGTTGTAGTCAGCTTTGTTCTTGCGCTCTCGGTTATTATCTATCTGGTTAGGACTAGATTTTTCCGACCCTTGATCCACGGGGTCGCGATCGGCTGCCCCCGAACCGCTACCAGCGTAAGCGAGCGAGGTGATCCCCGGCGCATGCACTGCACTGGTGTTGGGGTTACGCACACTCTCCGCACGCTGTGCTTCTGCCTCAGTGACGACACTGACCGTGTTGCCGTTCACGCGTAGGGCGCGTAAGCGCGTGCCTGCAAGCAGCAGCGCCAGCGCGTCATCCGCGCTGAGTTCCGCTTTGAGTGGTGGCGCCAGCAGTCCATCCACCAGCGTTGAATCAAACAAGATATTCAGATTCGCGAGATTTCCCACAGTGGTTAGCGCAACGGTCAGGGGTTGCGCGGGGAGATCGAACCGAATCTTGGCGTCAGCGGCAACCGACAGGCAAATCAGTGCAAGCGAGGCTGCGAAGGCCGATACCGTACGAGACCGAGTTAAGCCGGGCATAAATTCATTCCCCCGGCAATCCGTTGCTCAGACATGTGTTTGTATTTTGCTACAGGCGAGAGTTCTTGCTGGCGAACTCTCTCTATTGAGAGACAGGTTAAGCGCAACAAAGTCGCACCCCTGCCGCGTGAGGACCTGATACTGAGACGATTGAGAGTCTCGGAAGCTCAATCATCGACTTCTCCTGTTGATTCAAACAGCCATTTGTTACCAATTCGAAGAATTCCGCCGATCGGAATCTCGGTGCTCTCGGATGAGACCACTGCAGACGAACCCGGAGAGACCCCGTCCGTTTTGCGACGCTGGACCGCCGGGCAACCGGGTTGCGCTCGGGATTGCGTCTCAAAGACATCCAAGCCGCGGCTTCCCGCCTGCGCACGCGTCAGAGCTGATTTAGCCGATCCGCCCGCGCTCGTCATTCCTGCTCCACCACGCTCATCGGCCTCAGGAGGAACATCGCGCGCGCCATATGCTTTTTGGACAGTCCTCATCCGGGCGAGAAACGCGTCTTCGTCCCTGACTTCTGTGTTGCGGCAATATTCGTGCAGGCGAAGCAACGCCTCTTGGATCAGATCTTCAGCTTCCTCATGAGATCGACCTTGCCTGCGACAGGTTTTGATCAGGCGTGCAAAGCGCACCACGGAACGAGCCATTTAGTCCCTATTGCAGATTTTTTACAAAGACCCATACCCCTGCTTTTTAGACGGCCCAGGACGCAATCTCCGTTAGGCCCGGGCACGAGTAACAAGCCCCTATGACACACCGCGCTTTGTGGCTTGGCATCGCGGAGCTAAAGACGGATGAGACTAAGACCTCGATGGGTCGGATGGAGGGCCAGAGCGGAAGCTGCTGTACGGGGAATCGGGCCGTGCACTTTAATGAAGTGATTTGCCCCCGTTTAGGTGCCGCTTATCGATCTACGACGAACATCTTAAGGAAGGCGATTCGAGGGACGAGCCCGGAACTCATGCGCGCCCTCTTTTTAAAACAAACAGCAACGGGACCGATGACCAGTAGTCACTACGCACCTTCTTCACGATCGCGCGCAAGTGTCTAAACCTCGGGCTTTGGCAGCCGCGAAGCTTATGTGCACGTGGCGCGGCTCCGGGTCCGACGCACCGCCAGTGGGGCCGGATTCATCTATACCCACGTGCCTGCAACGTAAACAGATGTGCATATCTCCCCTCCAGCCTCATCAATTCCTCATGACTGCCATACTCCACCATCCGCCCATGGTCGAGCACCGCAATCCGATCCGCCATCCGCACCGTAGAAAACCGATGCGAAATGAGTATGGTGATACGCCCTTTGGCCAACTGCCGAAAGTGCTCAAACACCTCCGCCTCCGCCTGCGCGTCCATAGCCGCAGTAGGCTCATCCAGCACCAACACATCCGCCCGCGTCCGCATAAACGCCCGCGAAAGCGCAATCTTCTGCCACTGCCCCCCCGACAACTCCCGCCCATCCTTGAACCACTTGCCTAGCTGAGTCTTGTACCCCGAAGGCAGTGTCTCAATGAACTCGCTAGCCCTACCCTTCTCCGCCGCCTCCCGCCACCGGGGTTCGTCTTCAAAGAACTGTTCATCCCCAGCGCCCACATTCTCCCCGACCAGCATCTGGTACCGGGCAAAGTCCTGGAAAATCACCCCAACCCGCTGCCGCAGCGCCGTCTCATCCCATTCCGCAAGATTTTGGCCATCAAGCAAAATGCGCCCCGAGGTCGGCTGATACAACCGCGTCAGCAACTTGATCAACGTCGTCTTCCCCGACCCGTTCTCACCGACTAGCGCGAGGCTTTCCCCCGGCCTCAAATGCAGGTTGATATGCTCCAGCGCCGCCTGCTCACTCCCCGGGTACTTGAACCCAACATCCTCAAATCTGATGCCATCCTCCGGATGCGGCCCATATTTAGCGTTGCCGGCCGGCTCCGGTACCTCAGTCTCGAGGTACTCATAAAGAGTAGACAAATAAAGATTGTCCTCGTACATGCCCCCAACCGAGGAGAGCATTGCCGAAACCGCAGACTGCCCCTGCCGGAACAACGCAAGATACATCGTCATCTGACCCAGCGTTATCAGACTTCGTACTGTGCTAACGGCGATCCACGCATAGGCCCCGTACAATGCAAGCGTCGCGACAAGCCCAAGCCCGAACCCCCACGCGTCGCGCCGGATCGTAAGCGCACGATCCTCCTTGTACAGCCGCCGGAAGATATCGCGATAGCGATCCAACAGCCGTGGCCCCAGCCCGTAGAGCTTCACTTCCTTCGCATAATCCTCGCGCCCAATCACCGTCTCGAGGTAAATCTGCATCCGAGTCTCAGGCGACCGCCACCGAAACAGCCGAAACGCATCTCCAGAGAATTTCGCTTCTGCAATGAACGCCGGAAGACCCGCAAGCAGAAGAACCGCAACAGCCCACGGCGAGAAGTGCGCGAGCAGCGCGCCGTAGCTAATAAGAGAAATCCCATTCTGACCCAGACCAAAGGTCCGCATGATCAGACTGAGCGGCCGGCTGGACGCCTCGCGCCGGGCGCGCGTCAATTTGTCATAAAACTCCGAGTCCTCGAAGTGCTGCAGTTCAAGCGTGAGAGCCTTCTCGAGGATCATCACATTCACGCGCTGCCCAAGCTGCGCCCGTAGCAGCGATTGGCACAGCGAAATGCCACGCTGAGCCGCGGCAACAGCCGCCACCAACACGCCCTCGAGGATCACCAATTCGACAACCCGAGCAGGACTATCCGCACCGGCACCCACACCCGCACGCATCGCACCTACAACCGCATCAACAATCAGCGAGCCGACATAGGCGATTCCGGCGGGCAACACACCCGCGACGATTGTCAGTAACCCGAGCGAAACGGTGAGTACAGGACTGGTACTCCAAACCAATTGAATCGCGCGATGGCTATACCGAAAGACGCCAAAGAACCCGCGGATCGTCAGTCCCTCTCCCGCAGCCGCGCCGTCACCTCCGGAGGAACCCACCCCGCCGGAGCCCGAACCGCCAGAACCCCCACCGCCCGCTCCCCCACTGCCCACCCCCGGCGTGCCGGGGACTCCAGCGCCACCACTACCAGCCACTCCGCCAAGCCCACCAGCACCAGGCGGTGCAAGCCGCGACCCGGCTCGGCCAATTCGGGCGTTAATTTCGCGTTGGGGGGCGGACGACATCTAGTCCGCTATTTTGGGCCATCGGCCGGATCAACCAAGTGGAACTACCCTTTTGTCGTCGAAGATTCCGGTTTACCGGTGCTCGTTGACTCATTCCGCACGGGCGAGATGCCTGTGGTGAGCGCCATCGCTTTCTCCGGGCTCGGCTGCGTAGCCGTCGCGCCCTTCATTGCATCCGCACTGAGCTCGGCGATCTGCTCCGAGCTCAGCCCCGTGATCAGCCGGGAACCCCGGCGAAAGAACAGGTAGCTATAGATCCACGACAGCAGAACAGAAACCCGATTCCGGAAACCGATCAGCACGGTGACGTGCAGCGCCAGCCACGCAAACCAGGCCAGAAGTCCCCCAAAGTGCAGGCGCCCAAGCTCGACGACGGCTCTCGACTTACCGATGGTGGCCATCGAACCCAGGTCGTTGTAGTGAAACCCTTCCGCCCGCAGTTTTCCCCGCTGGCTGGGATCGTTGCTGGAAATTTCCTGCTGGATGACACGCGCGACGTACCGCCCCATCTGCAGCGCGCCCTGCGACACACCCGGCACCTGTTTGTCCGTCTTCCAATCGACCAGGTAAGCCGCATCCCCGATGACAAATACGTTCGGCTGGCCGGGAACGGAACAGTCCGGCCCCACCTTGACGCGACCACCAGCTCCCAGCTCCGCGCCGAGAGTCCCAACGATCGGGGACGCCCGAACGCCCGCGGCCCATATGACGTTGTAACTGTATAGCCGCTCACCACCCGCTTCGACCCCGTCCTCAAAGACGGCGGTAACCGGCTTACCCACCCGAACCTCGACCTGCAGGTCGTGCAACTGCTTCAGCGCACGCGCCGAGGAGTCCGGATGAAAGGCAGGTAGCAGGCGTGGGCCAGCCTCGACCAGAATGACGCGCGCCTTTCGGGTATCCGCCATCCTGAAATCCCTCGGAACCACGTCGACGGCCAGTTCTTTGATGGCGCCAGCCAGCTCCACGCCGGTCGGGCCACCACCAATAATAATGAAGGCGAGGTGGGCCGCCTGCTTCTGCGGATCCGTCTCGAATTCAGCAATCTCGAACGACAGCAGCATGCGCGACCGGATCAGCGTCGCGTCCTCGACCTCCTTCATTCCCGGGGCAAATTTGTGCCATTCGGTATGGCCGAAGTAGTTATCGACTGCCCCCGGGGCCAGGATAAGGTAGTCATACGGTACCGGGTGCTCGCCTGCGTAGACGCACCGTCCGGCCGTATCGACGCGCGTGACTTCGGCCAGCATGACGAGGGCATTGCGCTGGCTTCGCAGGATCAGCCGTATGGGCTGAGCGATATCCGCCGGCGCGAGTGCCGCCGAGGCGACCTGGTACAGGAGGGGCTGAAAAAGGTGGTAGTTGTTGCGGTCGATGAGGAGCACGTCCACCGGCGCGTTCTTGAGCGCTCGGGCGGCGAACAGCCCGCCAAATCCGCAGCCGACTATGACGACCCTGGGACGTCGTTGCGTCTGCAATCGATATCTCCCGTATTCCAAGCCCTGGGCGGGTGGATTGCCTCGCCCGTGAGATTATTACGTAAATCCGTGCCTGACCGGGATTTGGGGGCGATCGGGGCCCGGCGCAACGATTTTGCGCCGAATCCGCACGGGGGCGTATGCCCAACCGAGACCTCGTACTGCGGCGCTTCAGCCTCTAATATCCGCAGGTGGGGGGACTGGATATAGGACCAAGGCTCGTCTTCTTAATTAATGGGGGTCACGCTGGGTTGCGGCCGCACGGGTTTCGGCAAGTGCGCGAACCCCAATGTCTGCCCCGCCGGAATTCGCTATTTTCGCCATGCTGAAATCCAACAGGAGTTGAGATCTGCCGGCGACGGCGTCTATTTCCTGCGGCTCATGCATGTTTGATTGCCAGGGCAGCGTTGAATACCTCAATCAAATATGCGCCCCCACAAAGGCGCTGCCATCGATTGCACCGCCCCTGGAAGGCTGTTGGTAAATCGCCCCAAAATAACCTGAGTTAGTTGCCACGGCTTCGAGCTGCATAAAGACAACACGTGAGCGCGGTTCATCCCTGCACCGTATACGATTTCGGGCGCGGACCATGAATTTTTGATCACAGATAGTCAAACGCCCGCTGCAGACCATCGACTGCAGCGGGCGTCTCACCACGGTCACCTTACCGATCCTGACAAGGAGCCGACCGCGGCTATCGTAGATCTCTTCCGCCTGACATATGAAGACGCACTCGCACGAAATTTCCGTTAGGTGTTTCTCCGACCCCCATGAAGTGCAGCGCAGCGCATTTTCCGTTGCGCAACGTAATCAATACAGGCGTAATATCGCGCTACACAGGGACCAAGCCGCCCGGCGGGGGTGTGGTATCGGGCGGTCCTCAGGGAAGGCAACGGGAATGAAGGCGAGGTCCCGGTCTTGTCGAAGAATGACGAACGCTATCTGCTGCAGGCGCTCGAGATTGAAGGTGTCCTGCGTGCATGTTTGTATCGCTACACGCGAAACAACTCCGACGTGGATGAGTTGTTGCAGGAAGTCTACGCACGACTTCTCGTATCGGGTTCCTCCGAGGAGCCCGAGGTACGCTCAGTCCGCGCGTTTGCACTCACGATCGCCCGCAACGTAGCATTCGACTGGTTGCGTCACAGGCAAGTTGTACCGATCGAGCTGGTCGCCGATCTGGAAGCTCTCGAAGTTCTCGACGAGGGAGAGCAGATCGAAGAGATCGTGAACAGTCACCAGGAGCTGGCGATGCTGGTCAAGGCGATACAAGGCCTGCCGGATCGCTGCCGCCAGGTGTTCACGCTGCGCAAGGTCTATGGCTATTCACAGAAAGAAATCGCGTTGCGACTGAACATTTCGGAAAACACGGTCGAGCAGCATTTGACGAAGGCTGCGCGCCGTTGTGCGCAGGCGCTGTTCGATCAACCTGTTTCCGAACGGCGCTCGTTGCTGTTCGACCGCTTTCGCAAGCGCAAGAGGTCAAATGTCCAGAGCGAGTGACATCTCGGACGCGGCTGCGGAATGGCTGATCCGGATCGAGGGACAGACCTCGCCGGAGACCTGGGACGCGTTGGAAGCCTGGATGGACCAGGATCCGCGGCACCGTGCCGCGTTTATCCGCTTGCGCGTGGCCTGGAATCGCGTCGATCGTCTCAAGAACGTGCGGCCGGTCGACGGCACCATTGATGCCGACCTGCTGGCCAGAAAGAAGATTTCGCCTGCCGAGCTGTTGATTCAGGGTCTGCAGCCCTTGCGAGGCACGCCGCGCAGGCGGCTGGAAGATATCCTCATGCCGGAACGCAGGCGCGTGCTGGCCACTGCGGCGGCGATCGCTGCGGCCGGTGTCTTAGCCTGGTTTGGCGCCTATCACTTTGGCTGGAAATCGTATGAGACCGGCGTCGGTGGCCGCGAGAAAATCGAGCTCACGGACGGCAGTACGGTTGACCTCAATACAAACACCGAGCTGGACGCCCGGATCACGGGCAGCCGGCGCGACATCATGCTGACGCGCGGCGAAGCCCTGTTTCACGTTGCTCACGACTCAACGCGGCCATTCTATGTAATGGCTGGCGGAACTGTGGTACGCGCCGTCGGCACTTCATTCTCAGTCCGTATTCGCGACGCCGAGCACGTCGATGTGCTCGTAGCCGAGGGGCGTGTGGCTGTTGGAGCACCCGGGACCGAGGCCAACTTCGAGAATCCGTCGTTGCTTGCCGGCGCGCCCAAGGTGTCCGCGGGCGAGGCGGCCACTGTGCGCCGCAAGTTGGTTTCCGTGCGGAGCGTCCTTCCGAAAGATGTCTCCCGGAAGCTTGCCTGGACCGCAGGGCACCTTGCTTTCCAGGGTGAGACGCTCGACGATGCGGTTCAGGAATTCAACAGGTATAACCAGCGTCAGATCACGATTGCCGATCCGTCCATTGTGAAAGTACAGGTTGGCGGCATCTTCCTGACGACGGATCCGGACAGCTTTATCGCTGCATTGCAGCGCTCGTTTGGTATCCGGGTGCAGGTTGGGGACGACAACGGCGACATACGTTTATTTGCCGGTGGTAAACCTCCATAAGACAGCCGGAAGACACACAGGGAAGATAATAATTAAAAGCAGACGTCAAGAATGGACTCATGCTCCCACCGCCCTCATGGATCGAGCCAAATAACGACTTTGGCGCTGGCGCGACTCACCGGTCCGGGGGTGAGCGCGGCCTGCTCCGTGTTCCATAATCCGATCGGAACGCTCTTGTGCGGGCTCATCGCACTGGCATTGCTGGTGAGTTTTCCCGCTCGTGCCGCACCCAGGCTGCACATATTCCATATCGAGGCAGGGGATGCGACCCTCACGCTGAACGAATTCAGCCGGCAATCCAGCCTTCAACTCCTCTTCGACTACAACATCGTCCGTGGCCGTAAAACCCGCGCCGTAAGCGGCGAATACGAGGCCTCGGCAGCTCTCAGGCAGATGCT
The DNA here is from genome assembly GCA_028293745.1 of Gammaproteobacteria bacterium. GTDB lineage: Bacteria > Pseudomonadota > Gammaproteobacteria > Steroidobacterales > Steroidobacteraceae > 13-2-20CM-66-19. The sequence goes on from JAQGOF010000250.1 coordinate 8,384, forward strand.
GATCGATACGGGCCTGGTGTTCGATTTCGTCAACGACAGAACGCTGGCCGTGACGTTGCTCAACCATGACGCCGGAACAGGCTCGGCCACGGTCGATGTGCCGTCTGCAGCGCGTCGAAGCCGGACTATTTCCGCGGCACCCCAGAGCGTTGAGCGCGCTGGTCCAGGGCCAGGTGACCTCTACTCGGACCCTAAAGCGCCTGAGCTCGAGGAGATACGCATAACAGGTACGCACCTGCGCGGCGAGGCGCCTGTCGGCGAGCACGTTACCTCATTGGACCGCGGCGACATCAACGCCAGCCCCGCAGCCACCATGCGGGACCTCTTACGGACACTGCCGCAGACTTTCGGGGGAGGACCCAGCGAAGACACTCACTACTTCAGCGGGGAAACCGGGACGAACTCGGGCCTGGGTTCCGGAGTCAACCTGCGCGGACTGGGGGCGCGGGCCACTCTCGTGCTGATCAATGGGAAACGCCTGGCGCCGAGCGGCAGCGAAGCCGCGTTCGCCGACATCGAAGGCATACCGTTATCGGCAGTGGAACGCGTGGACATCCTGCCTGACAGCGCATCGGCTTTGTATGGCGCCGACGCTGTCGGTGGAGTTGTGAATTTCGTGATGCGGGACAATTTCACCGGCGGAGAAACTATGGTGCGCGGGGGCTCCGGCACGCACAACACACTCGCCGAATATCGAGTCGCTCAGACACTCGGACAGCGGTGGGATTCGGGGAACGGCGTACTGTCATTGGAATTCTACAAACGCAGCGCTCTGCCGGCGTACGCGCGGCGCTACACCACCAGCAATCTCACATCGCTGGGCGGTGGCAATTTCGATTCTTCTCTGTCGAATCCGGGAACCCTCGTTGTTGGACAACAGACCTACGCAATTCCCGCGGGGCAAAACGGCAGTGGGCTCACCCCTGCAGATTTCGCAGCGGGTACGCAGAACCTGTCAGAAAAATATGCGGGTTCGGACATCCTTCCGAGCCAGAAGCGCTGGAGCCTGTACGGCTCCGGTAAGCAGGCGCTGAACGACAACGTGGCTGTCTTCGGTAACGCGATCGTCACCCAGCGGAACGCCCAGCAACGCAACGGCGGCCTCACGAGGCCTTTCGTAGTTACCAACAGCAATCCTTTTTACGTCAACCCCACGGGGGGTACGCATCCGGTCACTGTCGAGTACAACTTTCTCAAGGACATCGGGCCAATGAGCACCGATGTCCTGGTGAACAATCTCAATCTCACCCTCGGTCTGGACATCGCCGTCGGCTCGGCATGGAAAGTGAACCTGTATGCGAACTATGCGCAGGAAAAGGAGAATCAATTCCTGGGCGGCCTGGTCGATATGGCCGCACTGACCCGAGCGCTCATGGACCCCAATCCCGCCATGGCGTTCAACCCGTTCGGTGACGGCTCTCATACCAACCCTGCCACGCTCAAATCGATTACGACGAGCAGTCGCTACTACACGAACTCAAAACTGAAATCAGCGGCTGCAGTGGCGGACGGCCCGATAGCCCATGCGCCCGGCGGCGACATCAAGCTCGCGATCGGCGCCGATCGCCGCGACCAGGTCTTCACGACCCTTCAGACGGCAACATCCACTTCCCCGGCGATCGGGTCCAATGGCGCTCGCAGCGTTAGTGCGGCATTCGGCGAAATCAATATCCCGTTTTTTGGGAAAGACAACGGACGGATGGGCTTGCGACGGCTCGAGTTGTCGCTGGCGAGCCGATACGAAAACTACAGCGACTTCGGACACGCCACGACGCCGAAGCTGGGAATGGCGTGGTCACCATTCAACGCACTTGTGTTCCGAGGCACATGGGGCCGCTCCGTCCGTGCACCCACGCTTGCGGACCTCGATGCCAGCCACAACTACGTCTTTCCATACGTCCTGCCGGACAAGGCCTCTCCTAACGGGTTCTCGCCTGTCCTGATCGAGTCGGGCAAGAATCCCAGTCTCACGGTTGAGCATGCTCGCGGTTGGACCGCTGGATTTGACGTGGATCCCAAGGAGTGGATCCCCGGGCTCACCTTCAGCGCAACCTATTTCAATATCCAGTTCCGCGATCGCATCCAGGAGCCTATCTTCAGCCCAGGTACTCTCACAAACATTCTCAACGACCCGAGCTTCACGGAACTCATCACCCGCAAGCTCAACCCAGCGCTGATCGCCTCCGCATGCGCTCGCGGACAGTATTATGGGGGCACGAGTGCGGAGTGTCTGCAATTCCCCGCGGCCGCAATCCTCGATATCCGTAGTCAGAACCGGGAGAGCGTGCGCACACGGGGCTTCGATCTCAATACGCTCTATGAGCGAAGTTGGTCCCCTGGAACGTTGAAATTGCGTCTCGACGGGACCTATCTCCTCGATTTCACCCAGCAGGCAAGCCCGGGGGCGCCCGCGGTACAACTGCTCAACACTCAAAACAACCCCATCAACATAAAGCTGCATGGCATGGCCTCCTGGCGCCAGCCACGCTGGGGCGCAACTCTCGGAGTCAATTTCCAGAATCACTACACCGACACGGCAAGCGATCCCCAGCGCAACATCAGGTCCTTCACCACTGTCGATGCCCAGTTGCAATATGAGCTCGCCCCATTCAGCACGGGCTTCCTGCAAAACACCCTCGTGGAGTTGGACGCAGTGAACGTCTTCAATGCCAGCCCGCCGTTTCTGAACAATCAGATCGCGGGAATCGGCTATGACCAGGAGAACGCCGATCCGGACGGCCGGCGGCTCAGTCTTCAGGTGCGCAAGACCTGGTGAGACAGCGAGCCTTGCAACCGCTCCGTGGCGGAGGCTGACTCACGGTGGTCCAGCCAGCGCGAAAGCCACGCCTCGATGCACAAATGCTCCTGCAGGATCTCGGCGTACTGAAAATCGGCGGGTGAGCGATCGCGCGTCAGGTAAAGCTCCAGATTCCGGCGGTCCAGGAGGCCTTCCTTCACCAGGCGCCCGTTCAAGAGCAGGTCGCGCACAAAATTCAGGTTCGCGTCCAGGACGTTGCGGATGTGCTGATCTATGCGGCCTTTGTTGCGCCGCTGCACGATTTCCGGCGGGAGGTCTGGCGCAAAGGCGCGCCTCGCCGTTGCGCGGTCCATTCCGTTTTTGATCAATACATAAGTCGGAATCCGCAAACACAGCTCGACGAGCGGCTGTGACAGCAACGGCAACGTTCGTTCCGGGTACGGTCCGGCCTCGAACGAGCTGTAATACGCGGGAGCTGCCGAAACCGAAAGCGCATGCCATAGCACCCCCGGAGGCACGCCGCGAAGCGATCCGCTCGTGAACCAGGGATGAAGCACCCCGGGGTCTCGCTTGGCCGCTTGCTGAACATCCTGGCTGACAAGGGTCCGTTCAGGTCTTCCGCCAACTCGAAGAGGGTGCCATCTGGGCGGAATTGCACGTGTGCGCAGTGCATTCAAGAGTAGCGGCCAAATGGATTTCCGCGAGATACGAGCTGCGTCGACCGCAACGCGCAGGAGGTCTCGACCCACCCCGTGGTCGAACAGATAGTCAGTGACCGCAAGATCTGCGCGAGCCTGGAAGAACACACCATCACCGCCGGCGCCAGAGAAGAGACCCTTCGCTTCCCGCTCCGCCGCGATTTGGCCCTCGAATCTGCCGTGCTCGAGCTCATACATGTAGAACCACGGCCGCGAGGACCTGCGCAGGTTCAGGATGTTGTCGAGCCTGGCTTCCTGGACATCGAGCTGATGCTCGATCAGCTCCACCTTGACGAGGCTTGCCATCAACCGCGCGTACTTGCGCTCATCCTCATCCGGGCCGGTGCCAAAATAGTGCA
>JAQGOF010000024.1 GCA_028293745.1 Gammaproteobacteria bacterium
GCTCCGCGCACGGCTATCAACTGGAACACTCCACGTCCACAGATGCCGAGCGTTGACGGCGGACTGAATGCGTTGGCCGACAAATTGGGCGACATCGCAACCAAGCTCGACCAGGTGCCCGTCGATCGGATCAGTGCGCAGCTGCTGAAGACCCTGCAGGAGCTTCAGGGAACTCTACGTGGGACCTCGGCACTGGTTGGCCATCTGAACGACGATATCGCGCCGGAAGTGACCGCCGCAATCGGTGGTGCCCGGCAGGCACTGAAAGCCGTCGAGTCCACTCTTTCGGATGCCTCGCCACTGCAAAGTGATCTGCGTGACACGCTGAAACAACTCTCCCGCTCGGCGCGTACGCTCGCCGACCTGTCGGACTATCTCGAACAGCACCCCGAATCTTTGATCCGCGGCAAGCCACCGGACGCAAAATGAACATGCCATCTTTCCGCCGGACCGGGCTCCTCGCCTGCGCCGCCGCAATGTTCCTGGGCGCCTGCTCCTCGGCACCCACCCACTATCACAGCCTGACACCGATCCATCAGACGATTCGTCCGAGCTCCCCCGGCACCATCGTCTGCACGTCCGATGCAACGGGTCCGACATCACCGGAGCCGGAGCCGACCGGTACAGTCCTTCTCGCGCATCTGGCCGTGCCCGTCGAAGCCGACCGCATGCAGCTTCTCCTTCACCAGACGCCCACTCGCCTATCCGTCTACGAGACCGAGCGCTGGGCAGCCCCACTGGGAGATCAGATCTCCCTCATTCTCATCGACAATGTGCGCAATGCGCTTCCCAACCTCAGCATCACCAGTGATCCGCTGCTGATCGGCACGGGAACGCCTCTACAACTCAACATGGAGATCGAGGAGTTGGATGCGCTTGCCGGAAAGGAAGCCACAGTCCGCGCGCAGTGGAGATTGTCGGTCGCAGACAATGCCGCCTCGCAGACAGGCAGCTGTACCGCACGTCAACCCTTGCGGAGCACGGGCATCGATGAGCTCGTGCTCGCCTGGAGCCGTGCGCTGGCGGACATCAGCTCGGCCCTCGCGGCCTCGATTCAACACCGCGCGGGCGCAAATGTGTCGCACAAATAAGGGAAGTCAGCGGGCATCCCTTTACCTGCGATAGTCTAACTAACTGGCCTAACTGACGGCCCGCTCCTGATGAACCCAGAAGCGCTCGCGCAAAGCCCTCTTGAGGATCTTCCCAGAGCCGCTCTTGGGCAGCTCGCCTGGCGAAAACTCGATGCGGCGCGGAATCTTGTAACCCGCCAGAAACCGGCGGCAATGCGCGATCAACTCATCCACGCCGACAGTGGCGCCGGGCTTCAATACCACGCAAGCCATCACGAGCTCTCCCCACTGTGGGTCCGGTATCCCAAAGACCGCTGTCTCACGAACGGCCGGATGCTGGTAAATGACGGCTTCAACCTCTCCGGAGTACACATTCTCACCGCCCGTGACGATCATGTCTTTCAAACGATCCAGAATGTAAACAAAGCCGTCAGCATCCTGATAACCGCTGTCGCCGGTACGAAACATCCCTCCCGAAATGCAAGCTGGGTCTGATCCGGGCTGTTCCAGTAACCGTGCATCACATTGGCACCGCGGACGACCAACTCGCCCGGCTGTCCGATGGGAACATCCTTGCCTGACTCATCTACGACACGCACATCGACTCCGGGACAGGATCGTCCGCAAGACAGCAGCCTGCTCGCAATGTGCTCGTGGTCCTGAAGACCCGTGAGGAATCCCGTTTCGCTCAAGCCATAAACCTGCACCAGCTTCACATGAGGCAGAGCCTGCCTCGCCCGGTGGATGAGCTCGGGTGCGATAGGGGATCCGCCGTACCCCAACTCCACCAGGCTGCTGAGATCATAGTCGGCAAGGTGCTCGAATTGCGTGAGGACGTTGATCATCGTCGGCACCAGGACGGTACGCGTGACCCGCTCCTGTTGGACTGTCTCGCAGAAGGCCTGGGGGTTGAACTTCGCAATTGTGACCTGACAAGTGCCGAAGGCCGGCGCGGCAAACATGAATGGGAAGTCGGCGATGTGAAATAGCGGCGCCGCGTGCAGATACACACCGCCTTCTCTGAAGGGCAACCAGTAATTGACGTGGTCCACCTTCGCAAGCAATGCCGCGTGCGTGAGCGCAACTCCTTTCGGACGGCCGGTCGTGCCGCTCGTATAGATCAGCGCGAGGATCGCTTCCGGATCGTAAATGGCGGCGGGACAGTCACCGCCGCGAACTTCCAGCGGTTCCACATCGAGAACCCGCTCCCAGGGAAGCCGCAGCGTCGGCGCCGGCAATGACGAGTGGCGAATCAGACCGCGCGGAGTTGCATCGGCGAGCACTCGGTCGATTTCTGGTGCCGAGAACCGGGTGTTCAGCGGAACAGCAGTTACGCCGAGCCAAGCGCACGCATATATCAACTCCAGGTATTCGGTTTCATTCGGGAGGAGCAGGGCCAGGCGGTCCCCCACCCCAAAACCGTGCTGCGTCAGCGCCGCGGCAATGCCTCCGACCCGAGCGTGCAGCTCCCGGAATGTGGGACGTCCGCCACCTGACACCAGTGCCGTAGCGCCCGCATGGTATCGAGCAGCGCGGCCAAGCGAGTGAGTGTGAATCATGGCAGGTACTCGCGTGAGTCCTCGTGTCAGCGCGGCTGCGTGGCAGGTTGACGCTGTCCGGCCGGGGCAGTATCCGGAGCCGGTCCAGCGCGTGTGATGAGCCGGGAGCCGCGGCGGACGAACACGTAGGAGTAGATCCAAGAGAGCAGCACCGAAAAGCGGCTTCGGAACCCAATGAGCACGGTAATGTGCAGGGCCAACCATCCAAGCCAGGCAAGAAGCCCACTCGAGCGAAATCGACCGATCTGGGCGATTGCCCGGAATCTGCCGATGGTCGCCATCGAGCCGAGATCCCTGTAGTGGAAACCCATTTCACGCAGCCGCCGCTTACCCTTGAGATCCTCCTGAATCACCTTTGCGACGTAGCGCCCCATCTGCAAAGCGCCTTGCGACACGCCCGGCACCTGGCGGCCGGTATGGGAGTCGACCAGGTAGGCTGCGTCTCCGATGACGAAGACGTTTGGGTGTCCAGGTATCGAGCAGTCCTGCTCCACTTTCACGCGTCCGCCCGGACCCAGCTCCGCGCCAAGGCTCTGTACCACAGCCGCCGCGCGCACACCTGCGGCCCAAATGACGTTGTGACTGCGCAGCCGCTCACCAGCGACTTCCACCCCATCCTCGTCGATCGCCGTGACAGGCGCGCCAAGACGGACGTCCACTCCCAGCTCGACAAGCTGACGGAGCGCCTTCTCCGACAGCAATGGGTCGAAAGTTGGCAGCAGTCGGGACCCAGCTTCGATGAGAATCACCCGCGCGCGACGCATGTCTGCGCGGCGAAAGTCGCGGGGAATGACATCAACCGCAAGCTCCCTGATGGCACCCGCCAGTTCCACCCCAGTGGGGCCACCGCCGACAATAACGAACGACAGATGCGCGGAACGGTTTGCTGGGTCCTTATCGAATTCGGCGCGCTCGAAGGACAGCAACAGTCGCGAACGTATCCGCGTCGCGTCCTCCACCGCCTTCATACCGGGCGCCGCGCGCGCCCAGTCCGCATGACCGAAGTAATTGTCGACCGCTCCCGGCGCGAGCACGAGGTAGTCGTACGGCACCCCCTCACCGTTCACGTAGATGCGGTTTTCCGCCAACGCAACACGATCCACCTCACCCAGCACGACAAGCGAGTTCTGTTGATCGCGCAGAATCGTGCGGATGGGTTGTGCGATGTCCGCGGGGCTGAGCGCCGCGCTCGCCACCTGATAAAGGAGTGGCTGGAAAAGGTGGTAGTTATTACGGTCAACTACAACAGTTTCCAATGGCGCTCTCTTCAGCGCCTTGGCGCAAAACAAACCTCCGAACCCGCCGCCGACGATGACCACGCGACGTGGCGACGCGACTTGATCGACCACGGTCTCCATCACGCTCAGCCGTGCTCGGCTCGCAAGCGAAGCAGTCCGAGGAGCACCTTGTTTTCGGCCTCCGCCAGCTGTGCGACCGAACGCCCGGCCGCCTCTTCAAGCGTTCCTACGGCCAATCTCTGTTTGAACTCGGGGGTCAGGCTCGGAGTCCCGAGCTCCTTCCACAAAGCCTCCATCACCGGCGGCAACAGGTGGTCGATGAAATGTTGGATGCCACCAGCGCCACCTGCGAGGTGGAACTGCAGACTCGGACCCATGACGCCCCAGCGAAGTCCGGGCCCCCAGCTCACCGCATCATCCGCGTCGGCAACACTGATCACCCCCTGCTCGACGAGATACAACACTTCCCGATAGAGAGCCGATTGCAGGCGGTTCGCGACGTGCCCGGGAACTTCCTTGCGCAACAGAATCGCCCGCTTGCCGATCGACTTATAGAACGCCAGCGCCTTCTCGATGGCAGCCGGCGATGTCTTTGCACCGCCCACGACTTCAACGAGCGGAATGACGTGCGGGGGATTGAACGGATGCCCGGTGACACACCGTTCTGGATGCTGACACTTTGACTGAACGACACTCATGGTCAGGGACGAGGAGCTCGATGCGATGAGTGAATCAGGCGGCGTCACGGCGTCCATGTCAGCGTAGAGCTTGATCTTGAAATCCACCCGTTCCGGGCCGTTTTCCTGCACGAAGTCGGCCTTTGCCAGCGCCTTCTTCATGTCGGTCGTAAACTCCAGACGGTCGCGCGAAGCACCGGGAGACAGTCCGATGCTGGTCAGCAGGGTCCAGGCATCGCCGACGTACTTGCGCAAGTTGGCTTCCGCGTTCGGCGCGGGATCGGTCGCGATAACGTCGAAGCCACGCGCGAGGTATTGCGCGGCCCAGCTGGCACCGATGACTCCCGTGCCGACGATGGCGATGCGGCGAATAGGTTTGTCGAAGCTCATGATCATTTCTCCGTCGAAGTAATTTCCGCGTAGGCCACGCCGGTAAGATTTCCCTGCACGTAGGCCAGTACTCGTTTCTGCGACCCATTGAGTTTGGCGCAGTAGACCGAGCCCGCCAGGTCGGTCACGAACATGCGATCGCCTGTGACGTCCAACGCAATGCCGATTCCCTCCATCAGATTTCTGAGCACGATGTCCTGGGTGAGCTTGCCGTCAATGGACGTGCGATTGACGGTGTTGCCGCGCGGCGGATCGCCGCGATCGGTCCAATACAGATGGCGATTTCTCAGATCGAGCTCCAGATCGATCGGCTCCGGCAGCCCGTCGAACAAGACGGTAGTGTCCCGGCGATTGGTAGCGTTCTGGCCCGCAGGAATATCGAGATTCGCGCGGAAGATGCGGCCCTGCTCGCCGTTGTCCGGGCCCTTTTGCGTCCAGTAGATGTGCCCGCGATCCGCGTCGACCGTGATACCTACACACCATTTCCGCGCATCGGCGCCCGGGCGCGTATCGCCCTGACTCGTATCCACGAGCGTTTCGATGTGCGAGCCGTCGAGATTCGAACGCATGACACGCATGCCTTCGCGATCCGACCAGTAGAGCTTGCGATTCTTGCTATCGAGATGGGTCTGCTTCGGCGTGTGTGTGGCGCCCTCGGGAATGATTGTCGTGCGGTTACGACCATCGAGATCGGCGCGTTCCATCTTCCCATCGTTGCGATTGGGAACGCCCATATCCGTCCAATAGATATGCCCCTTCTCTCGATCCACCACGATACCGTCAGGTATGCGGCATCCTGTGACCAAGGTCTTGGAATCCGAGCCGTCCGGATTCATCGAGAAGACCCGACCGCCGCTCGCATCGAGTACGAATAAACGACCCACGAGTTGATTGCGAGGCACCGTCCCTGTGCCTCGCCCTTCGGGCCGGCATTCGCCGTCCAAAATCGTTCCCGACAATTTTGTCATCGCTGCTGCTCCTTCAATTTTCCAAGGGCACCGCTCGAAAGCAATGCACTGATATCGCTCGCGCTGAAGCCGAGTTCCTGCAGAACAGATTCGTTGTGCTCCCCAAGGCCCGGGGCGCGCCTGGCCGACGCCTTTTTGACGCCATGCACCTGTATCGGACTGCTGATGGTGGAAGTCAGCTTGCCGGGGGCGCCTTCCAGTGGCACAACAATGTCATTGAGCGGAAGCTGCGGATCGTTGATGACTTCCTGTGGACCACGCACGGCGCCGAACGTCACGTTGACGCGTTGGAAGGCCTGCTGCCAATACGACATCGGTTGTGCTGCGAAGATTTCATCCAGAATCGCCGTCAGCTGCGGCATGTTCGCCACCAACTTCGCCGGATCGGAGAACCGCGGATCTGTCAAAAGGTCTTTGCGGCCCAGAGCCCCCGCCACCGCCTCCAACTTGTCCGGCGTAACGAGAAGAACGAACCAGGTGTCATCGGCAGTGCGATACACGTTCATCGCCGCATTGGCGGGATTCTTGCGATCGTGCAGCCCGTAGAACTTCGCCTCGCACAGTGCGGCCTGGATCGAAACGCTCGCGGCCCAGACACCCTCTGCCAGCAGCGATGTCGTCACGTACGCACCTTCACCCGTGCGCTCCCGACGATAGAGTGCTGTGACGATCGCGGAATAGAGGCCCATCGCGGTCGCATTGTCACCGCTACCGGCCACGGGCCAGGTTGGTGACGCGCCAGCATCGCGTGTCATGGACAGCAGTCCGCTGCGTGCCCAGTAGGAAGTGATGTCGAAGCCCGGCAATTCGGCGTCCGGCCCTTTCTCGCCGAAACCCGTCAGATCCGCATAGACCAGGCGAGGGTTGTATTGCACCACGTCGTCATATTCGAGCTTCAATCGCTTGCGTGCAGGATGCGGCGTGTTGACAATGAGCACATCAGACCATTTAACCAGCCGCTGCAGGACGGGCTGAGCGCTCGCGGACTTCAGATCAAGTGTGATGCCGCGCTTATTGCGGTTGGCCAGGTGCCAGGGATAGGGATCCTTCGCTTGTGGTTGCGGCGGGATCTGGTGCCCATGTCGCCAGAGATCTCCCGCCGGAGGCTCCACCTTGATGACATCGGCACCAAAATCGGAAAGGATGACCGCAGCTCCCGGACCTGCGATGAAGCTCGCCAGGTCCACCACCTTGAGGCCGGAGAAAATATTGTCGGCTGCCATAGCTGTTACCTTTGACTGTTCGTGTGCGGTGTCGCGCGTTACGCGCGCCAGGCCGATACTGCTCACCGTCCCTGGAACTGGGGGGCACGCTTTCCCAGGAAGGCGGCAGTACCCTCGCGCTTGTCTTCGGTGCCCGCGCAAATCGCGAACACAGAAGCCTCCAGCAACAACCCCGCCGACAGACTCGTCTCCATTCCCTTGTTCACCGCTTCCAACGCAAAGCGGACGGCGATCGGCGCGTTCGCGAGGATTTGCTTCAGGATCGCTTCGCAGCGTGCAATCAGCTCTCCGGCCGGTACCACTTCGTTGACCAGCCCGATGCGGTAAGCCTCCTGAGCACTGATCATCTCTCCGGAAAGAATGATCTGTAGCGCTCGTCCCTTGCCGACGAGCCTCGGCAGGCGCTGCGTTCCGCCGGCGCCAGGCGGAATACCTAGCTTGACCTCCGGTTGGCCGAACCTGGCGTGTTCCGCAGCGATCCGGATTGTGCAAGCCATCGCTGTCTCACAGCCGCCGCCGAGCGCAAAACCGTTAACGGCCGCGATGACCGGCTTGCCAAGGTTCTCAAGAAGCTCGAGCACCGCCTGCCCGCTGCGGCTGGACTTCTCGGCATCGACTGGCGTCGCATGTGCCAGCTCACTGATGTCCTCCCCTGCGATGAAAGCCTTGTCGCCAGCCCCTGTGAGGATCACTCCGAGCACCGCAGCGTCGTCGCGCGCCTGTTCGAAAGCCGTTCTCAAATCCTCCCAGGCGCCCTGACTCAGCGCGTTGAGAACCTTGGGGCGATTCAAAGTCACGTAGGCGATGGGACCTTTCTTCTCGTACAGGACATTGGTGAGCGTCGGCGCACGCTGGACCTGTTCACCAGGTGTCGATGGGATGGCAGAAACAGCCATGGATGTCTCCTGTGTTGAAATGCGAGTCACGAGCCACGGTTGGGGTCAACTCCTCTTGTGAACGAAGTCCGGCGTACCCTCGGCGGCGTACACGAAGTCACAATGTGTCAACATCGTTGTCCCCGACCCGACGGTCGCCCCGTGCACCGCCGCGATCAGGGGTTTTGGGAAGTTGATCAGCGCGCCGACGAAGCGCTCCTGTGCACTTTGACCGGGTTTGGGAGGGTTCCTCAGGAAATCCTCGAGGTCGTTTCCTGCGCTGAACGAGTCGCCGGCGCCATGCAGGAGCACGACCCTTATCCCGTCATCCGTTGCGGCAGCATTGATCAGATCCGCCACTGTCGCGTACATCTCGGAAGTCAGCGCGTTCTTCCTGGCCGGCCGATTGAATTGCACGCGCAGGACACTTTCTGACAGATCCGTGATGATCTCAGTCGTCATTTGCACTTGCCCTCGAGTCAGACAAAGGCGCTGATGCCGGTGACCGCCTTGCCGACGATCAGGTTCTGCATCTGATAGGTGCCTTCGTACGAATAGAACGCCTCGGCATCCACGAAGAATCGCGCAACCTGATAGTCGAGGGAGATGCCATTGCCGCCGAGCAGCTCACGTCCCCATGCGACGGTTTCACGCATCCTGGCGGTCGTAAATGCCTTGGATAGCGCCGCACGTGCGTCGGTCAGCTTACCCTCGGCATGCAACTGCGCCGTGCGAGCGACCATGCACTGACAGGCCGTGACATTGGCGAGCATCTTGGCAAGCAGGTCCTGTACGAGTTGGAAAGACGCGATCGGCTTTCCGAACTGCAGACGCTGCTGGGCGTATGTGAGCGCGTTTTCGTAGGCGCCCATCTGGCACCCGGTTGCCTCCCACCCCACGAGAAACCGCGTCATGCGCAACACTTTGGCCGTATCGCGGAAAGAGCTGTCTTGCTGGAGCCGATTCTCTTCCGGGACGCGGCAGTTGTTCAGGGTGATCAAGCCGTTCTGCACGACCTTCAGCGCGATCTTGTTCTGAATCTTCTCCACGGAGAATCCGGGAGTGGTCTTGTTCTCGACAATGAAACCTTTGACCTGGTTATCGGCGACATCACGCGCCCAGATGATCGAGACGTCGCACCATGGGGCATTACCGATCCACTTCTTCTGGCCGTTGATGATCCACGTATCGCCGTCACGTTTTGCAGTCGTCGTGAGTCCACCGCCTGTGCCGGAGCCGACAAGCGGCTCGGTCAATCCGAAACAGCCGATCTTTTCCATGCGCGCCATCGGCGGCAACCACTTATTCTTCTGTTCTTCCGATCCACCCATGTGGATGGAACCCATCGCGAGCCCGCTATGCACGCCGACGAAAGTCGCGATCGAGGCGTCAAAGCGCGCCATCTCCATTGCGATCAAGCCGAAGAGCAGCCCACTACCGCCTCGGCATCCGTAGCCCTCCAGAGCCGCCCCCATGATGTTGAGTTTCTTGAACTCGGGCAGCAATTCGAACGGAAATGCATCCTCGGCCCAGTATTTGGTGATGATGGGCGCGACCTTGCTCTGCATGAACTCGCGCACCTGTTTCAGAGCCGCGAGCTCATCCGCCGGCAACGTTTCGGCGAGCTCGTAGAAGTCCACATTCGGCTCCGGGAGCGGCTTCGGCTGCTTGATACCTTCTTTCACGCTTGACACTCCAGTTTCACCTTTCGCTTCAACACTTGAAGTGAGGGTGATGCTGGATCTTCGAACGATCGCTACATATCCCCTGAATGGGGGATGTTTGACTTCCCGATTTAAACACGCCAAAAACCCAAGCAAGACCCGGAAAGTTGCTGCTTTCCCCTTCGGATCACGTAGGCCGGCGGGCGCGATGTCAATTTCGGAATCCTGATTGCCCAAATTCGCTTTTGAGGTCCGCGGGCAATGCCTGACCGGATGAACATTTCAAAAGTGGTTACACTGAGAAGACCAACATGAAGACGTCCGTGCCAGATCTGCTCACGTCAACGGTGGCTTCGTCGATACGGCAGGTTTCCTGGCACCAGGGGCTCTTCACGGAGGACCGGACACGTGGCTCTCGCTTCCGCGGACGAGACAAGAAACAGCAATATCAGCCGATTGGCGAAGCGCTCGAATTCGACGAGGCGAAAAGGCGGGCTGAGGAGTGGCTCGCCCAGCTCACAGGCTCACCGGTTCGCCCCATAAAGCGAGGGACGGTGATCGCCGCCCTGGAGACCTACTTGAGCGACTTGCGCCGCCACGACCGCTCAGGTGCCGCTGCGAAAGCCGAGGGTCAATTCAAGACAGCACTTGGGTTCGATGCTACCGCCAAGCACTACACAGATCTCCTTTGCACTCTGCAACTGGAGGACGTAACGAACGACGATTTTTTGGATTGGCGCGATCGGCTCCGCCCTGGGCGGCTGCCGCGGACCGTCAACCGATTGGTGCGCGCCGTGACGGCGGGTCTAAATCGCGCGCATCGCACCCCTTTGATAGATTACACTGCTGAGCTTCCGCCGCCCTCAGCGCGCTGATCGCAGAACCTCTGGTAGCCCATGGACCACCTCCGTCTCATTTGGCGACTACGTGCGACGCAGCGGGTAGAGTACAAACACTGTCGACTGACCTAACGCTCGTCGCAATCGCGAATCCCTGCCGGTCCTTGATTCAAAAGGCGAGATTGAGTGTGAAGGCGAGCGCGCGCAGCGCTCGCCCCAACGCGACAGCCATCGGCGATCTACGGTCGCTGCATCAGGCCCCTACGAACGCGTCGCTGAAACACGTTTGCCTGTAGCGCACTGACTGATGCGCGTGCCACCGTAGTCGGCGATGCAATGAGCTGGCCGATCACGTGGTTGTCCACACCCAGATTCAACACAGTATCTCCCGGCTCGATCACGCGACAGTGGAAGCTGGTCTCACGCAGCGAGACATCGCCTTTTGAGGGATTGATGCCGCTCAGATCGTTGCCAGCGACGAATGTACCTTCGCTGTTCTCGACCCAGATTCCCGAATCGAGTGGTGTGCCCCGGATGCGATTGCCAAAGACGCGGACATCGCCTGGCCCATCCGCGAAGATCTCGATGCCATCCGTCACGTCTGCGCCCAGCAGTCGGATGTCGTTGCCCCAGACATCGACGTCCGCCTGAATCGTGCCAGTCAGCCCATCAATCAGCGCGGCATCATCGACCATGGCAATGCCATCGTAGGCCTCGCCTTCGGCGCTGATCCGGTTGAGCGCGATCACGTAGCTCGAGGGATCTTCCGGCGGCCGCTCCCGCGTCTGGTAGAGGATGATGCCATCGCTTCCTGCAAGGACCTGATTGCTGAGGGCTTGCGCACGGGAGTCGCCGAGATTGGTGAAGATGATTCCGTAGTAGTTGGCGTGGACCTGATTGTCGTAGATCAGCGCGTTCACGTGGTTCGCATCTTCGAGCCACAGACCATTGGCAGCCTTGACGATCTGGTCGTCGTGAGCGACGAATGTTCCCCGCGTGAGTTTGCGCGTGCGGTCGGTGTAGTTCGATACATCGCCACTGAAACGCTGCTTTCCTTGCAGCCGGATCGCGTTCGCGAGGTTATTGCCGGGGAAGTTGTCGATGTCGGTGCCGATAACCCGCACATGTGTCGTCACCAGCTCCGCACTGCGATCGCCCTCAACCAGAACGGCCGCCAACAGGAAGTTAGTGATGTTGAGGCCGTCCGAGCCGAAGAGATAGTAGTCATAGGGGGCTACCGTCATGCCCGATGGGAACTCCAGCGTGAAGCCCTTAAGAACGACTCGGCCGCCGTCCGCGAAATGCAGCAGCACGGGATAGGGCTCATCCAGAGTCGGCTCTGCAAAGAAGGGCGTGCGCGTGGAGCGCAGCGGCCTGGACAGAATGGGGCGTATTGTCGTTCGCCCTTCTCCCGCTCCGGTGATCGAGCCCTTGAACTCTTGCACAAGGAGCACATCGGTGTGAAATACACCAGCGCCAAGGCGGATGTCACAGGCGTGGTGTTGCTCCGCGCATCGGGTTAATGCCGCTTGCAGCTGCGCTGTATCGTCACCGGAGGCAGCGGGCCTCAGCCCCGGGACTCCCGCATGGGCGATCGCGGCCGAGGCGGCCAGCAGCAGCATGAGACTTATCGCGTTGATACGGATTTTCATGATTGTCTCCCGCGTAGTGTCGATCCGGATGAATGATCGCGCTCTAGACTCTTTAGCGTGCCCCTCCATCGGTGCCTACACGTTGCGCCCGCGGTGTGATTGCGCCTCGCTGAGTCGATTGGATGAGATTGCGCCATAGTTTTACGTCATGAACAGGTCGCAGCGTGGATGCCAGGTTGGCCATAATTGCCGCCGCCTCTCGCAGCAATGCCGCCCTGTTCTCCGTATCGGTGAGCGCCTCGACATACAAGGCGCACGCGAGCTCCAGTGGAAGCCACTGATCGCCATGATTTCTGCTTGCAAGCTCCCGTTGTAACTTCACTACCGGGATGATCATCTGCGCCGCTTCGGCAGTCCTGCCCTGGCGAGCAAGGGCCATGGCCAGCCAAGTGGAAATCTCACCGAGCTCGCGATGATCGAAGTTGGTCTCGCTCCCCCAACCATTGCGTGCATCCAGCGCCACGCGCTCTGCCTGTTCGGCGGCCGCAAAGTTACCGAGCCGATATTCGGCTCGGCCGGCCATGTGGGATGCCATGTACAGACTGAGGTATTGCTCGGATGCTTGTGGATCGCCATCCGGCTTGGTAGCGCGCAGTTGACTCACCGCATCTGCCGCGAAGCGCCGCGCAGTCCCTAGTTCATCGCGCCCGAATGCCGCTCCAGCCGCTGAGAGTTTTTCCATCGCATCGATAAAGGCGAGCGCCATGCTGCCCTTTGGCTCGCCCTGGCGAATTTTCTCCAGGAATTCTGCGCAGGTCACGACTGTAGAGTTCGCGCCGGCAATGTCGCCTATTTGTGCCTGACGGTATGCCGTCGTCGCCATGGCGGCAGCAGCAGTCATGACAATCCCGACGCCGCCGGCGCTCGCTCGTCTAAAATCGTCGATGGACTTGCGATAAAGGGCTATCGATTCGCGCAGTCGGCCGGCCTGCCAGAGGGAGTCCCCCCTGCTCGCGCGACTGAAAGCCAAATTGTTGAGGCTCGTTGTGTTTTTCGGATCCAAGCCAAGGAGCGTGAGAGAGATCAGCTCGTCGTGCTTGCCGATCCGTACGGCTTCCATCGGATCAAGATCATTTGCGGCCAAGAGCGCAAGACTGGTCTCGGTCCCCTGCTGGGCATGCAGAGCCAGACGGTAGCTTGGGCGCTGCTCGATCACCTTGCCTGCCAGCGTGACGGCGTCTTCACCGACACGCCGCGCCTCATCGTTGCGACCCAGGTTGACGAGCGCCTGAACCAGCCAAGAGGCCCCCTCCGCGTATTGCGCCCCCATATTAAGGTCGGTGAGATTGCGCGCGCCCAGTTCCGAAGCGAGGCGCATGGCTTGTTGTTCGCTGCGAACGGCGGCGTCATTTTGACCCGATCTTGATTGTTCAAATCCAACACGGACCAGCACCTCGACGTAAGCGCGGCGCGCGGCCACTGAGGCAGCTGGGGATTCGGCTAACGGCTTTAGAAGCTCGACCGACCGTTTGCTCGCCGCTGGGCCGGCAGGATCATACGTGTAGTCCATGAGCGTGGCCAACATGTCGTAACTGAGCGCCAGCGCAATGGTCGTGGCCTCGGAATGATCCCCTGCCTGTCGCTGATGCTCGAGCAAACGCACGGCCTCGGTCACATTGCTGCGGCTGGCATCCAGATTGCCCAGCATGCGCATGACTTTGGCGTGAGACACCAGCGCCCGCGCGCCGTTGCGTGTTGTTTCCGTCCCCATGAGCGCCGGGGGCAACGCATGGAAGTAATCAATTTGACGTTGAGAAAACTCCGCCAGCAGGTCGAGTCGCCCGAAACTCTCCAGCTCGCGAACGAAGTCATCGGCCAGGTAACCGAGTAGATGCTCGGATTGGCTGCGCCCTTGCTCTGCCATGGCGCGGATTTCCTGAGCTTCACGTTCGGCGCGGTGGGCTCGCTGGCTCGTGAAGTACGCAAAAACAGCCGCGGCAAGCGCGAAAACGGTGAGCACCGTACAGGCAATAGCAACCTGCCGCGCTCGCACCAACGCGCGGCGCGTCGACAGTTCGCGCGCACGCTGTTCGGCAAGTAAGCGCTCGGTGGCTCCGCGCGACTCGCGCTCGTGGCGTTGATCGCGGCTATTCTTGACGATGCCGCACAGAACATCGTGAGTAAGCTCGACACGCCGGACGTCCAGGCGCTCCTCGATTCGGAGGAGGCGTCGGTTAACCAACACACCGAGGGTATCGGGTGCCACGCCGGCCGCGACCAAACGGCTGACCAGACTCTCTTCGGCCACGTTCTCGCGAAAGCCGGAAGCAGTCAGCAGGTGGTCCTCGATGATGCGGCGCACGACCGGGGGTTGGTCGGCCAGTGAGCGCTCATAGAAGTTGCTGAGAATGGTTGCATGTGATCCTGCTAGCAGGTCGAGGGAAATCTCGTTGCGCCCCGCAGCGATGCGGGCATCGTTCAGCTCGCGGCAGATCAGACTCAGGAGCGAGGGCTCGACTTCCGCATTGGCCACTTCCGCTCCGCCGGATACGAAGCGGACGGTCGCAGCGGCCACCTCCTCCGACACCAGCTTCTTGCCCGGTAACAGTATCGCCGCCATCGCCTGGATGCCCGTCATCGGTGCGAGCCTCAGGCGGTTCTGCGAGACGCTGGGCATTGCGCCCTTGAGACCTTCCAGTGGCGCAAGATAGTCCTCACGTAGCGCGATCAGCACGCGATAGTCGCTGCGGGCAAAATCAAAGTGTTCGGTCGCGGAGTCATCCTCATCAAGCCGCGCCTCCACGGACTTCGGTGGACGGTTCTCGACCAGATCTGCCAGCTCTTCGATGAAACGCGCCGCACGCGCGCGGCCGAAGTCATCGCTCTGCGCCAGAGTGAAGATTTCCTCGAACTGATCGAAGATCAAGAGTGGAATCAGAGTGGCACCCGACTCGTCGCGCAGTACGTCATCGCGATGGTGCAGGAATTCCCATAGCGACTCGCCCTCCACCGCCACGCCCTCCTGGGTCCATTCGCCAGAGTGACGAGCCGTGCGGCTAATGGCTTGTTTGATCTGCTCGGCGGGCTCCGGTGCCGCTCGACCGTAATCTATGCGCACGTAGATCGGGCAGTAGCCCTGGCCCCGCAGACGCGGCACGAGTCCGGCACGCAGGATCGAAGTCTTACCGATGCCCGACTGTCCGAAGAGTACCGTGAGCAACTTGCGCTGGACCCGACGCGCGAGCTCGGCGACCTCAGTGTCGCGCCCGTAAAAAAAGGCCCGCGTCTCTTCGGTGAAGGAAGCCAGTCCCAGCCAGGGGTTATTGTCATCGACCGCCGTCGCATCAGCATTGGCCGCTGCAGCATCCGGATTCGCAGCGGGGGGATCCGCATCATTCATGTTGACCTAGCCCGCAGGAAGTCGCTCAGGCGCTGCGCAAACTCAGGTTGTACCCGCCCACCCGGAAGTTGCGTGAAATGCAGCGCTTTGAACTTGTCAGGCACCAGCGCTTCTGCCGCCGTCGTGCCATCTATACTGACAGGGAGAATGAAAAGCGCGCCGTCGGCCATGTTGCGCACGCGATCGATAGCATAGCTCCACTCGCGGCGAAAATACGCTTCGAGCCGCCGTTGCGTCGTGGCAGAGACGACTGGGATGAAATACGAGCAACGCGCGACGTTACGTTGGATCTTGCGATCGTAATCGTCGCCGACTTCGAGCCGATCGATGTCGAACCAAGTCACTATGCCGGCGGCTTCGAGTCCGGCCTTTATCTGCTGAACCGCCGGCAGGTCGTCGCGCGCGTAACTGATGAAAACCGCGTTGTCCGGCATTTCCCGCGCGGGAGGCAAGAAGCGCGCGGGGCCTGCATTGGGCGCGGCAACGGCAGATTTGCGGCGGGCTTGCCAACGCCCGTGCAATTCCTCGACGAAGCGTTCGGCGCCCACGTAAATGCGCGTGCGTACGCTCACCTGTTGCAGGAACGACATCAAACGGTCGTCCTGGCTGCTATGATTGTCTGCCAGCACTTCTCCGACGTCGCGCGGATCCGACAGGCGCTGACGCTTCGCCATACGCAAGAACAGGCGTGCCAGCCAGTTCGTGAAATTGCTGCCGATGAAGAGCAGATGATTGTGCTCAAGTTCGTGAAAGAGCTTCTCGGGCGCGAGGTGCTCGCTTTGCAGGGCGCAGATGAACTCGAGCAGATCTTCGTCGGAGATCACGTAGTTCGGCGACGCCGATAGTTTCCCGAACAGGTGATAGACCAACGGTCGCTGCAATCGGTCGCGCTCCGAGGGCAGGTCGGTCACCCGATTGGGCGCATACGACAGCACGTCCGTTGAAGGTAGTCCTCCGAACCGCTCGAGGTTGATCGCGGTCTCGAGGAGCGAATCGCAAGTAGTGGAGACGAAGAGGTCAAAGTCGGTGATCGCCGCCAGGCGCCGCAGCGCCGACGGCGGCTCGAAGTTTGCATCCTTGATAATGCTGCGCAATCGCACATACGCTTCTTCCCGCCGACCGCGCGCTGCTAGAAACCAACAGACCACATCATTGAGGGTGTATGGCTGGGGCAATTCCGCCACATTGACGTTCAGCCGAACCGCGAGCTTCTCCGTAACCCAATCGAGAAGCAGGCGCGGGCCACGCTGAGTCGAGACCAGCAGGAGCTCGGGCCCGACGATTGGGATAACGCGCCGCTCCTCGATGTAACTGAGAAGGTCATCCCACGCATCATCGTCGAGCGTCGCCATCGGAATTGATGTCGCTGAACCTGTACTCATACAGAGTCAGCCGACAAAAACGCGCGCAGATTGCTCTTCACGCCCCCCCCCCACAGATGAATTGTCCCGTCTTTGTTATTGACCCTTAGTTGAGAAAATCGGGAATATTGGCGGAGCGCTGAGTATGCGCCCAAGGCTCATCACCCTCAACGATCAGTTCGCGACTGACCTCAACTCATTTCTGCCGCGGTCGTCCAATGTGTTGGCAACCGTAGGAGGCTCCGCCTTCAATGGCGATTCTTACGTAAAAGAGTTGTGGAGCGCAGATCACGGTCCACGTGATGGGAGTTATCAGTTACTCAGGCTGCAGTAAACAGCACATCGTCGCTGCCACCGACTTCGGCGAGCATGATCAGCGCAATCATGGGGTCAATGCCTGGAATCGCAGTCATGAGAGGGCCGACTCAGGCTGGGAGGGGCTAGGCGTGTTAGTAGGTATGCCGCTTCTCTAATCATGCAGCACCCGATTCAGACTTATTGCAACACAGCAATAGAGCGGCTTCCAGACCGTTCATCCTGGGCATCGCGAGATCCATGAATATGATGCTAGGTTGCACTTGCCGAGCACGCTCGATGGCCTCCTCTGCGTCGGCCGCTGTGTGCACCTCATGTCCGCTCATTTGTAAGAGCACAGCGAGGGAGGCCGCTGCATCGCGATTGTCATCGACGACAAGAACGCAATGGCGCGTGCTTTGAGCAGATGCGTTATGGGAGATGGGTGCGGACGTGACGGATCCTGCAACCCTCTCCTGCACGATGGGCAGACGGACGGTGAACGTACTACTGCTTGGACCTTTACTCCAGGCGCTAACCTAACCGCCGTGCGGCTCCCCGGTCCGTATACTTCGCGCTGTTCGACAGGAGGTTGGAAAAGACTTGGGCCAGACGATGGAGTCGCCATCGATAACGATGGGTACAGTGGGGTGCACGTCGATTAGCAATTCATGTGCGTGGGCTTCGATCAGAAAACGAGAAGCCTCCACGGCACTCGCCAGCACGATTGTGCAATTTTCGTCCGCCGCCGACATTATTCCCGCGCATAGGGTGTAAAAGGTGGACGCGTTGACAGCGTGGTGCGCCCTGCGTCAGACCCTAGCAGCACAGCCCGAAATTTCCGGGCGCTAGAAATCCGCGGAAAAGTCGTAGTCAGCGCCACCGACTCAATGCGAAGTTGGACGCGACTTACGGGGACCTCTTGCACGCTCTCGCCACGAAACCAACAGCCGTTCTGTCCTCAGTTTCCGTACGGGCCTTCGTCGCTCGTACTTGAATCATGCGCAAGCCATTGAATTGGCGGAGAGAGAGGGATTCGAACCCTCGAAGGGCTTTTGACCCTTACACCCTTAGCAGGGGTGCGCCTTCGACCACTCGGCCATCTCTCCGCGTCGACAAAAAACTTGAACTTTCAAATACTTGAAAGTGGCCACGAGGAACTCGGGCCGGCAGCGCGGGCGGCCATGATACTTAAGCGTCCGGGAAAAGGTAAGCGCGCCGAAGGGTGCGCCCCTCTTTTGGGCCGAAACGGCCTCAAATGGACAGATCGACGAACGATCGTCTCAGGCTCGGTGGGGTTACGGGGCTGCGCTTCGGCGTCGCGCCGGCAATCCGCGCGCGAGCCGACACGCAGATGATCTAGGCCGAAACGTACTCGGCGGCCGGCTTGGTTTCGCCTTGCGGCTCCCCCTGCTGTTCGCGCTTGATACGCTCGAAGATCTCTTCCCGATGGACGGCAACGCTCTTCGGTGCATTGATACCAATTCGCACCTGATTGCCCTTCACCCCAAGGACGGTGACGGTGACATCGTTACCGATCATCACAGTTTCACCCACCCGTCTCGTCAGTATGAGCATTTATTCTTCCTCCTTGATCTTGGACCGCCCGGATTTGAACAGCCGCAAGAATCCGCTATAGAAATCTACGGACTCGCGCTGACGAGACAAATAAGGGAAAACCTGAATCTGCAGGCCGCAACTCCTGCAGCGCAACGAATGTCACAAAACACGCGGTAGGGAGCGGTATCAACCGAGCCTTGCCCGCACCAGCTCCTGAACACCGGCCAGCGCAGCATCGAGCGCCGCGGGGTTGCTACCGCCCGCCTGCGCAAAATCAGGGCGTCCGCCGCCGCGGCCGCCAACCTGTGCGGCAATCGTACCAACTAATTCGCCCGCTTTTACGCGTGATGTCACATCTGGAGTAACACCTGCGACCAGCACTACCCGGTCCGATCCTTCCACGGACGCAAGTACGATAACCGCGGTCTTCAGTTTCCCCTTCAACTGGTCCACAGCGTTGCGCAGCGCGCCAGCATCGGCGCCGTCGATCTTCGTGGCTACCACCTTTACGCCCTGTATATCTACAGCCCCACTAGCAAGATCCACTCCTTGGCCCGACGCCAGTTTGTCTTTCAGCGACCGGACCTCCTTCTCCAGTTGCCGGACGCGCTCGAGCGTGTCCCGGACCTTCTCCTTGACCTCTTCACGCGAACCGCGCACGAGAGCCGAAAGATCCTTCAGCAGTTCGTCACTCTTCTCCACATAGTCGAGCGCCGCGTCACCTGTAATTGCTTCAATGCGGCGGACGCCGGAAGCAACACCGCTCTCACTCGTAATCTTGAAGAAGCCGATATCACCAGCGCGCTCGACATGGGTGCCGCCGCAAAGTTCCATCGAGAACTCACCGATGCGAAGCACGCGCACATTTCGTTCGTACTTCTCACCAAACAACGCCATTGCGCCCGCGGCCACCGCGCTCTCATAGTCCATCAGCTCGGTCTGTGCAGCAGTGTTGCGGCGAATTTCCGTGTTGACCAACCGTTCGATCTCGCGCAGCTCATCGGGCGTCACCGGCTGCAGGTGGGAAAAGTCGAAGCGCAGACGATCCGGCGCGACGAGCGAACCCTTTTGCTGCACATGCGTACCCAACACCTTACGAAGCGCCGCGTGCAGCAGATGCGTGGCCGTATGATTCAGCGCCGTAGCCCGACGGCGCTCCCCGTTCACAACCGCATCGAGCGTATCGCCCAACCGAATCCTTCCCTGCGCAACGCGCCCCACATGGGAATACGCCGCACCCCGCTTCTGCGTATCAACGACCACGAAGCGGACACCAGGGCTCGCCAGCTCTCCCGCGTCGCCGACCTGCCCACCTGACTCCGCGTAGAACGGTGTCCGGTCGAGAACCACTTCGCCCTCGTCTCCTGAATTCAACTCAGGAACGGCAACCCCTCCCTTCAACAGCGCGACAACGTGCCCCTTGGCCTCGAGACCTTCGTAGCCCTGGAACTGCGTCTGCGAGTCAATTGACGCCCCGCCGCTCAGGTCCACGCCAAACTTGCTCGCTTCCTGTGAACGCTTTCGCTGCTCGTCCATTGCCGCGTCGAATCCCGCTTGATCAATCGTCAACCCGCGCTCCCGCGCGATGTCCGCGGTCAGATCCGCCGGAAATCCGAACGTGTCGTACAGCTTGAACACAGTCTCGCCGTCGATCATCTTCCCGCGCGTTTCCTTGATCGCCCCCTCGAGCAGGGACATTCCGTTGGCCAGCGTTTCCGCGAAGCGCTCCTCTTCCAGTTTCAACACACGCTCCGCCTGAGCGCGACCGCGCACAAGTTCCGGGTAAGCGTCACCCATCTCCCTTTCGAGGACAGGGACCAGCTTGTAAAAGAAGGTCTCCTGAATACCTAGCTTGTACCCATGACGGATGGCGCGTCGGATGATTCGGCGGAGCACGTACCCGCGCCCCTCGTTGGAAGGCAACACGCCATCGACGATGAGGAAGGTGCACGCACGGATATGGTCAGCAATGACGCGCAGTGAGCTCGAAGTCAGATCCCGCGTGTCTGCTAACTCTGCCGCAGCGCGGATGAGGTTCTTGAACAGGTCGATGTCATAGTTGGAATGCACGCCCTGCATCACTGCAGCAATGCGCTCCAGACCCATGCCCGTATCGACCGACGGTTTCGGCAATGCAGTCAGCTTCCCATCCGACGAACGCTCAAACTGCATGAACACGAGGTTCCAGATTTCAACGTAACGATCACCGTCTTCGTCCGGAGAACCGGGTGGCCCGCCCGGGATAGCCGGCCCGTGGTCGTAGAAAATCTCGCTGCAGGGGCCACACGGACCCGTATCGCCCATAGCCCAGAAGTTCGACTTCTCACCAAGACGAGTGAAACGCTCGGGTGGGACGCCAATCTCTTTGAGCCAGATGTCCGACGCCTCATCATCATCACGAAACACCGTGACCCAAAGACGCGCGGGATCGAGTTTCAACCTCCGCGTGAGGAAGTCCCACGCGAAGCGGATGGCATCGCGCTTGAAGTAGTCTCCAAACGAAAAGTTGCCCAGCATCTCGAAGAATGTGTGATGCCGGGCCGTGTAGCCGACATTCTCCAGATCGTTGTGCTTGCCACCCGCGCGGACGCACCGTTGGCTCGAAGTGGCGCGGACATAGTCACGCTTCTCCTTACCCAGGAACACGTCCTTGAACTGGACCATGCCGGCATTGGTGAACAGCAATGTGGGGTCATTTCCAGGAACGAGCGAGCTCGAAGGCACGACCGTATGGCCGTGCTCGCGGAAAAACTCCAGGAAGGCGCGGCGTACGTCCGCCGCACTCATGTACGAAGGTTTATTCAAGGTTATCAGTCCAGGTCGAAATCGGCGCCGAGGGCCGAACGGATATGATCCGACGAAAAGCCCCGATACTGCAAAAAACGCGCTTGCCGCGCCTTCTCCGACCAGTCGGACGGCGCGGCCGGGCCGAATTTGCGCAACCGCGCCTCCTGGGCCAGGGCCTGCCAATCCGGACCCGCTGCAATGGATGCCTCCACCAGCTCGCTGGACAGCCCCAGCGCCTTCAGATCCGCCGCGATGCGCACCGGTCCCTGCCCTCGGTCAGCATGGTAGCTGACGTAATTCTCAGCATAGCGGGCATCGTTCAGCACCCGCTGCTCGAGCAGTTCCGCGACAGCCACGGCGGCCACGGGACCGTGATACCCCCGCTGCTCCAACCTTGCCCGCAACTCCCCGCTTGCGAAGTCCCGGCGTGCCAGCAGACTGATCCCAGCCTCCCGCGCCGCAGCAACGTCGCCGGTCCGCTCCGGTTCCATCGGTTTACGTCGTTTACCGTAAGCCATGCTGAAGGGTAAGCTTTGCTATAGCTGCAACGCGGTCATGGCCTCAATTGCGATTTATTTTGAGGCCGACAGGCAACCATCGGGGAGTACCCCCGTAACGGCGCAGCAAGCGGCTGGGACTCTCCAGCGTCGCGCGGAAGCCCCCGCGATCAGGCCGAATCGGCTTGATCGGCAGCCCCATTACCGTTACGCGGCTGCTTGACCGGCAGCAGCTTCGCCCGAATCTGTTCCTCGATCTCGCGGGCGATTTCCTTGTTCTGCTGCAGGAACGTGCGCGCATTGTCCTTGCCCTGGCCAATGCGGCTGCCCTTGTAGCTGTACCAGGCACCCGACTTCTCTACGATGCCCTGGGCGCTGCCAAGGTCGATGATCTCGCCTTCGCGTGAGATGCCCGAGCCGTACTTGATCTCGAACTCGGCTTCGCGGAACGGAGGCGCGACCTTGTTCTTGACCACTTTCACGCGGGTCGCGTTGCCCGTGACTTCTTCACCCGTCTTGATCGCACCGATGCGGCGGATATCCAGCCGCACCGACGCATAGAACTTCAGCGCGTTACCACCCGTCGTCGTCTCGGGATTGCCGAACATCACGCCGATCTTCATACGGATCTGGTTGATGAAGATCACGATGGTGTTGGAGCGCTTGATGTTGCCCGTGAGCTTGCGCAGCGCCTGCGACATGAGGCGCGCGTGCAGACCCATCTGCATCTCGCCCATCTCGCCTTCGATCTCCGCCTTTGGCGTGAGCGCCGCGACCGAGTCGATGACGACGACATCCACCGCGCTCGAGCGCACCAGCATGTCTGTGATCTCGAGCGCTTGCTCGCCCGTGTCGGGCTGTGACACGAGCAGATCGTTGATGTTGACGCCAAGTTTCTCGGCGTAGGTGGGATCGAGCGCGTGCTCCGCGTCTACGAACGCGGCCGTACCGCCAGCGCGCTGCACTTCCGCGATGACCTGCAAGGTGAGCGTGGTTTTACCGGACGACTCAGGCCCGTAGATCTCGACGACGCGGCCGCGAGGCAAGCCACCGATTCCGAGCGCGATGTCCAGACCCAGCGATCCAGTGGACACGGCCTCGACGTCGTACGACGCGGAGGCATCACCCAGTCGCATGACCGAGCCCTTGCCGAATTGCTTTTCGATCTGGCCCAGCGCGGCGGAGAGCGCTTTCTTGCGGTTGTCTTCCATCTGCAGGCTTCCAGGGGAATTTGACGGGCGGTGCGAAGATTTTTCCATGCGCAATTATCACACAAACAGTTCGCCGTTGCGCCGCTTGTTTGATGTCATTTGTCCTTTTTTTCAGGCATTTTGCGCACTTCCGTGCACAGTGGCCCCGAGCTCGAAACACTGTATAGCGCTCGGCCCGAGTTCTCTAGGTACAATGGCTGATGTGCAGCACCGTATGAAGTACGCCTCGCAACATGATCAGGGAAGGAGAATTGCCGTGCGTCTCATTGTAGCTTTACTGACCTGCCTGACCCTGGGTGGAATATCGCTTGCACTTGCGAACGACCCGGACCCCACCCCACAGCCTCCAGCAGCTGCGCAGAGTGAGAAGTCATCGACGCCACCTGCCGACCAGACTACGACGACTGCCAATGCCACACCGCCGTCCGCGTCTACCGCGGTGGCGCCTGCCGACAAGGCCGTGACTGCGTCGTCAGCCGTCCCTGGAACGGCGCCCGCCCAATCCCTCAAACTGCCCGAATTGGCTGCGGAAGAAAAGAACCTGATCGCTCATGGCTACAGGCTGGAAGTGCGTAACGGCGAAAATTACTTCTGCCATGCCGAAGCCATGGTCGGCACTCGCTTCAAGAGTAAGGTCTGCGGGACGGTTCAGCAGCTTGCAGGCATTCGCCAGAATTCCAAGGACGTCTTGGAACGGGCGCAGCGCCCTGGCATGGATCACGCCCAGTAGCCCGGATCCAGGGCGTTAGGACCAGGCGGCGGTCCACACTCGCCCAAAGAGGCGGGGTCACGTTGCATCCGCGTCGCCGGCCGGATGATCTCCCCGGCCTGAAGGGTCCTGGCCACCGGAATTCCCGTCCCCCTCCGAGGCCGCCGGCCGCAGGCGTTTGACCTTGTCCGTCGCCCATTGCGAGAAGCGCTCGAAGTAGATGAAGGTGACTGGCACCGTATAGAGCGTCAGCACCTGAGACACAATCAGGCCGGCGGTCACACACACACCGAGCGGCTTGCGCAACTCCGCGCCCGCTCCGAGGCCGAGCGCGATAGGCAGTGCGCCCAGAATGGCGGCGATACTCGTCATCATGATCGGGCGGAATCGCAGCACGGCCGCGTGGTAAATCGCCTCTTCCGTGTTCTTTCCCTGCTCGCGCTGCGCAACGAGCGCGAAGTCGATCATCATGATGGCGTTCTTCTTCACGATGCCGATGAGCATGATCAGACCAATGATGGCGACGATGCTCAGATCAAACCCGAAAATCTTCAGTGCCAGTAACGCGCCGACGCCCGCAGGGGGCAAGCTCATGAGGATCGTCATGGGGTGAACGAAGCTTTCGTAAAGGACGCCCAACACGATATACACCACGAAGATCGCGCCAAGTATGAGATAGGGCTGCGTCTTCAGAGCTGACTCGAATGCGCCGGCCGTGCCGGTCAGTCTTGCCTGCACCCCGGGCGGCTTGTGCAAGCTTTGCGCGGCCTGGCTGATCTGCTTGGCCACCTCTCCGAGGGCCGCGCCGGGCAGAAGATCGAACGAGATCGTGACCGAGGGAAACTGACCCTGATGATTGATGGCCAATGGCGTCGCAACGATGCGCAGACTCGCAATCTCCCTCAACGGCGCCAAGCTCGCACCGCCACCTGCAGATGCGCCCGAGCCGGACCCATTCCCACTCCCGCCCTGCACGTAGATGCGGCTCAAGGCCGACGGGTCCTGCTGAAATCTCGGGTCCGCCTCGAACAGCACGTGATACGTATTCAAGGGCGTGTACACCTGAGTCAGATAACGCTGACCGAACGCGTAGTACAGCGCCTGTTGAATCGCGCCCATGGTGACACCCAGGCGCGCCGCCTTGTCTCGATTGATGATGAGCATCGCTCGCGTACCGTTGGTCTCCTGATCACTGGTGACGTCCACGAGCCCTGGTATTTGCCGCATCTTTTGCTCGAGCTTCGGCGCCCACCTGTTGAGCTCCTGCATGTCGAGGTCCTGCAGCGTGTAGTCGTACTGAGCCCGGGACAGCCGCCCTCCCATTCTCACGTTCTGCACCGACTGCAGCCACGCCTTGATACCGGGCAATTGATTCAGTCTGGCGCGCAAGCGGGCCATCACCTCTTCTGAGGAGCTTTTGCGCACCCCCTTGGGCTTCAATGTTATAAACAGCCGTCCGGTGTTTCCCGCGACTGTGGAACCACCGGGACCGATCGAGGCGGCAACGCTTTCGATGTCCGCGTCGGACAGCACGATGTCCTCGGCCTCGCGCTGATGGCGCGCGAGGGATTCGAAAGAAATATTCTGCGCAGCTTCCGTGTACACGAAGATCAAGCCGGTATCCTCGTTCGGAAAAAAGCCCGTCGGCAAAGTCAACATGAGCCACGCGGTAACGACGAGCAGCGCCAACGTGACCATCATGGTCACGAAGCGGTGCCTGAGAACGATTTTCAGGCTGTGCTCATATCTCTTTGTCATGTAGGCATGGATGCGTTCCGACCATTCGTAGAAGCGTCCCTTCCTCTCCTTGTCGGATGGCGAGAGAAACAGGGACGCCATCATCGGCGTGAGAGTCAGTGAGATGAGTGCAGAGGCGACGATCGCGGTCGTAACGACAGCAGCGAACTCGCGAAACATACGACCCACGACCCCACTCATCAGGAAGATAGGCAGAAACACGGCGATCAAGGAGATAGTGATGGAGATGATGGTAAAGGCGATCTCTTCCGCCCCCTTCACGGCGGCCGCATGTGGCTTTTCGCCCCCCTCGATGTGCCTCACGATGTTTTCGAGCATCACCACCGCGTCATCGACCACAAGGCCAACGGCGAGCGTAAGACCCATCAACGACAGGTTATCGAGGCTATAGCCGATCAGATACATGATCGCGAACGCAGCGACGATCGACAGGGGAATGGCCACAGCCGGGATCACGGTCGCCCAGAACTGCCGCAGAAACAGGAAAATGACGATGACGACGAGCACGATCGTGAACAGCAGGGTGAGCTGAACGTCGCGGAACGCGGCCCGAATGGAGCGCGAGCGGTCGCTCATTTCCTCTACGTGGATGGAACGCGGGACACTCCGCGTGACACGCGGCAGCGCGCCCCTGATTGCATCCACGAGCTGGATGAGATTCGAGCCTTGCTGCCGCTGGATGGTGAGAACGACTCCGCGATGACTGTTGACCCAACTGGCGACCAACGGCTGCTCGACGCCGACCGTGACATTGCCCAGATCACTCACGCGCACCGGCGCTCCGTTGCGATAGGCTACGATCTGCCTGGCGAAACCCGCAGGATCCAGCAGCTGGCTGTTAGCACCGAGCACGTACGCCACGCTGGGCCCCTGCAACGTGCCAAGAGGCCTCTCTGTCGTGCTGCTCGCGAGAGTCGAGGCAAGCGTTTCGAGCCCTATACCGCGCGAAGCCAGCTCGGCCGGATTGATGCGGATTGTCGGCGAATATTTCTGCGCGCCGATGATGTTGATCTGCGCAACGCCTTTCACGAGCGAGAGCTGTTGAGCGATGTGAGTATCGGCGTACTCGTTGACCGTCGTCAGCGGCAGCGTATCGGACCAAACGCCCAGCAGAATCACCGGCTGATCCGCCGGATTGACCTTCTTATATGTGGGCGGTGACGGTAGGTCACTTGGCAGCTGGCCACTGGCAGCGGAAATCGCGGACTGCACGTCAGCAGCGGCACCGTCTGGATCGCGGCTGAGATCGAACTGTACGGTGATCTGACTGGTCCCGAACCCGTTCTGCGAGGTGATATCCGATACGTTGGGCAGAGTAGCGAATTGACGCTCCAATGGTTGAGCGATTGCAGCCGCAATGACATCAGGATCCGCGCCGGGGTAAGTCACGGATACGCTGATAGTGGGGACGTCCACCTCTGGAAGCGCGGCAACCGGCAAAAGGAAGTACGCAACGATACCGACCGCCAACAGGGCAATGGTCAACAACGCTGTCGCAACGGGCCGCTCGATAAAGGGCGTTGAAATGCTCATCTGGCAGAGCCAACCTGGAGCGCAGGCGTCCCCGGGGTGTTGGCCTGTGACGGCCCCTGCGCTTTGGCTTGCGACGGCACCTGCGCTGGTGGCTTGATCACGACTCGCGCGCCGTTGATCAAACCATACGCCCCATCGACCACGATTTCGTCGCCGGCTTTCAGCCCCTTCGAGACCAGAGCCTCGCTCGCCTCCACTTGCGCGACCTCGACGGGCGTCATGACGGCGGTCCGCTGAGGGGTGACACGGAATACATACTGTCCATCGGGCCCCTGCTGCAAGGCCTGGGCAGGAACCGTGACTCCCTTGTCCCACACATCCACGATCACATGGGCGTTAACGAATTCACCAGGCCACAGCGCTTCGTCGCCGTTGGCGAATTCCGCTTTCATCCTGACAGTGCCAGTGCTCGGATCGACGGTGTTGTCAATGACCGCCAAGTGGCCGCTTGCCACGAGGCGTTGATCGTCAGCGTCGAAAGCACGCACATCCACCGGATGTTTGCGCATGGCCGAGCGCACACCTTCAAGATCACGCTCGGGCACCGTGAAGGTCACGAAGATCGGTTGCGTCTGCGTCAGAACCAACAGCGCATTCTGATCGGTGGCACGCACCAGATTACCCAAATCGACGAGCCGGACACCGGTGCGGCCCTCGAATGGCGCTTTGATCGCCGCATAGTCGAGATTTAGTCGCGCCTGCCTTGCCTGAGACTCATCGAGCTGCAGAGTGGCCTGCAGCTGTTGGACCACCGTCTTCTGGGCGTCATAGCTCTGCTGAGTGACAAGCCCCGATTTCACCAGCGTCGTGTCCCGGGTGTAATCCCGCCTTGCGTTAGCAAGCTGTGCCCTGTCCCGCTGCTGCGCGGCCTGGGCCTGCGCCACTGAGATCTCGAACGGCCGCGGATCGATTTGAATCAGCAAGTCGCCGGTGTGCACCTGCTGCCCTTCCGTGAACGCGATGGACACGATGTTGCCGTCGATGCGACTCTTTACTTGCTGCGTGTTGTAGGCCTGTACCTGTCCCAGGCCGCGAAGAATGATCGGGACCTCGCGCTGCTGTGCTCTCGTCACGACGACCGGACTGCCCGGCGGCGGCCGCGCCTGGGGCTTGCCTCGATGTGAGGACTGACCCATGAGAGCCCAGGCGATCAGTGCCAGGACGGCGAGCGCTGCTATCTGGATCAGGAGACGTTGCTGTCGGTTACCGCGCCAGTCCAACCGCATCACGGTTCTCCCGATTGCGCCAGCCGTGCATCGTCCAGCTCGCCGGACCAGCCGCCGCCGAGGGCCTTGTATAAACCGACTATGGCTTGGAGCTGATTCAGGCGCGCAGTAAGGTAGCTGTTCTCCGTGTTGAACAGCGCCGTCTGCGTGTTGAGCAGCGCGAGCAGATTCAGCGTGCCGGTCTGAAACTGGGTCTGTGCCAGCGAGAAAGCCGTCCTGGCACTTTCTAGAGCAGCTCGCTGTTGCGCGAGTGTATCCCGCGTACCGCGGATGGCCACCAGGCTATCCTCCACGTCGCCGTAAGCTGAGATCGTTGCCTTCCGGTAATTGGCCAGCAGCTCGCGATAGTGGGCTTGGGAATAGCGAAGCTGCCCCGTCAGCCGCCCTCCCGTAAAAAGGTGTTGGAGCGCTTGGCCGCCGATGTCGAAGACTAGCGACTGCGAAGAGAAAAGCTTCGACAATACTCTGCTCTCCACACCTCCCTGGGCAGTCAAGCTGAATTCAGGAAGAAATTGCGCTCGTACGTTGCGGATGTCGAAGTTCGCTGCGATGAGCTGCGCTTCCGCCGCGTGCACGTCTGGACGTCGTGCGAGCAACTCAGAAGGCAATCCGGGGGCCACCTCAGGAATCGCGATCGTATCGAGAGAACGAGTGGCTACAGTAATGGCCTGCGGCGGCCTGCCCAGAAGGACCGCCAACGCGTTGACGGCCTGAGCGAGTGCTTGTCCGACGGGCGGTACCGCGGCAGAGGCGTTAGCTAACACGGTGCGCTGCTGCACCACGTCCAACTGTGTCGCGGTCCCCATTTTATATTCGAGCTCCAAGGCGTCGAAGACCCTCTGCGCGTTCGCTAGATTCTGGCGAGTGACCTGGAGGCGCTCCTGCAGCCCGAGCACTTGAAAATAAGACTGAGCCACGCTCGTGACG
The DNA here is from genome assembly GCA_028293745.1 of Gammaproteobacteria bacterium. Taxonomy (GTDB): domain Bacteria; phylum Pseudomonadota; class Gammaproteobacteria; order Steroidobacterales; family Steroidobacteraceae; genus 13-2-20CM-66-19. The sequence continues at coordinate 29,359 of JAQGOF010000024.1, forward strand.
ACGGTCAGAGCAACGACTTCCCGACTGTAGCGGGACGCCATGGCGTTCGCGCGCGCCGCGCCGCGCGCCGATCGATTTTTGCCCCAGAAATCCAGCTCGTAAGACGAGCTGAGCTCCGTCGCGAAATCATTGTTGGTCGTGTAGTTGGATGTCACAGGCGACACTTGGCGCGAGCGCCTTGCACGAGGTGCCAAGTCCAGCGTCGGGAGCAATGGTGCACCGGCGATCCGTGCTTGGGCGTCGGCCTCTTCGACTCGCGCGACCGCGGCGGCCAAGTCGAGGTTGGCCGACTTTGCAGCCGCAACGTAGCCATCCAGCTCCGCAGAACCAAACTCCTGCCACCATTGAGGTGACGGCCATGCCGCAGTTGCGGAAGCCTCGCGCCATTGTTGGGGAGTCTCTACTGGAGAGCGGTGATAGGCAGGGCCAACGGTGCAGCCAACAGCCAACACCGCGGCAAGCGGAGCCGTGAATAGCCGCGCTACCATTCCAGCACGCGGCGGCAGGAACGAGCTTCAGATCGCATCCGTGGCGCTGACGACGGCCTCGATTCTCGTGAGGGCCGTTAGGACAACTTAGATGAGCCGGCTGTAGTTCCCACTGGAAAGAATCGGCTCCCGGGCCATCAACCTGCAGCTCGTCACTAACAACTGACAGGCTCGATGCGATAGCAGATCATTTCTGCACGGTAATCAATGGGAAGGACTCCAGGACGCGGTACACAGTTGCCTGTGCCTCTGTACGGCTCTCAATCAGGGCGAATTCTGTGAAGCTCCAAAACACGGATTGCATGGTGTGATCGTGAGTTCCATGCGGAACCTTGCGCGCGAGAGTGACATGCGCCCGGAAGGGCTTGAGATCCGGGCTGAATCCCCGCCTCGCGAGTTCGTTCTTCAGCGACTCGGAAAGCGCGATGGCTCCCGCCGACTCCTCACGTGTGAGTGCAGAAATGATCTGCGGCTTCTTCCACCGCTCGATGTGATCGAAAGTCAGCCGCAGCGGCACCTCACTCGGGGAAAAAGCTGCCGCCAGAGGGCCGGCAATCTGCGTCAGCTCCGGAATGCGCCGCTCGGGTACCGACCCGAGAAAGGCGAGTGTGGTATGCAGGCTCTCCGACGGCACCGGGCGCCCACCACACGCTCGTAAGGCATCGCGAGTCGCATCGACGAGCGCCTTCCGTAACGCCTCATCCGGCCACAATGCAAAGAACAGACGTCTTGTCGGCTCGCGCGGCTGCTGCGTCCCGCCAGTCAGCTGAGCATCGTCAGACACGATTCTCGAACTGGAGGACGAGTTCCAACGCGCGCTCCACGGACGCCCGACGGACGGCATCACGATCGCCACCGAAAAACTGCCCTTCGGCCAGCAACTCGATTTCGGGACCGGCGGCCGGAGTTGGTCCCGCTCCTTGTGCGGCGCCTGCTGCGCCTCCCGCGCCCGTGCCGACGCTGCGTGCACCCGCCGCACCAACACCTGTCCCCAGACCGGCACCACCAGGCACCCGCCGCCCCACGCAAAACCAAACCGTCCCCACCGGCTTCTCTGCGGACCCGCCATCTGGCCCCGCGATCCCACTCACCGCGATTGAAACGTCCGCTCCCGTCACCTGTAGCGCGCCCGCTGCCATCTCACGCACCGTCGGCTCGCTCACAGCGCCATGCTCGTTGAGCGTCCGCCAGGAAACGCCCAAGTCACGAGCCTTAGCCTCGTTCGAATAAGTCACATAGCCGCACTCGAACCATCGCGAGCTACCCGCCGCGTCGGTAAACACCTTCGCGATCCAGCCCCCGGTACAGGACTCGGCCGTAACAATTCGGTACTTCGCACCCAGCGCCCACCGTGCAACGCGCGCCACCAGTTCCGATAACTGCTCGTCTGTGACCATGCAATGGAGTGTAGCTCTCGTGCCGCCACGGGCCTAAGGATGCGACGCTGATCACATCCAGCACCTGTGAAGATCACGAGAGCTGTCTCGCTACCCCACCGCACCCGCAGGTCTTCCCACCAAAACGAAGATGCGGACGGCCCCTAGGCCGACCGCATCCTCCCGCCACGCGCCACGTGCGATCCCGCATCTCCGGCGACCACACTGAGGGTGGCTCCCCGACAGCCGCTCTTCCTGTAGCCTTCGCCCGCATGAACGACGCAGGCACCCCCCAGCACACCCCGATGATGCAGCAGTACCTGCGCATCAAGAGCCAGCACGCCGACACTCTCCTGTTCTATCGAATGGGCGATTTCTATGAGCTTTTCTACGACGATGCGCGCCGCGCCGCTTCGCTCCTGGACATCACCCTCACAGCTCGCGGTCAGTCAGCAGGCCAACCCATCCCCATGGCGGGCGTCCCCTTCCACAGTGTCGAAGGCTACCTGGCGAAACTCGTCCGCAAAGGCGAGAGCGTTGCCATATGCGAGCAGATAGGCGACCCATCAAAGTCGAAGGGTCCCGTTGAGCGTCAAGTCGTCCGCATCATTACTCCCGGCACCATCACCGACGAAGCACTCCTCGACGAGCGCCAGGAGACATTGGCAGCCGCTGTCGCTCGCGAGGGCGACCGGTTCGGTCTCGCATGGCTGGACCTCGCTGCCGGCCGCTTCACCATCCTTGAGTCACACGGCCGCGCCGCACTCGCGGCCGAGCTGGAACGCCTCAAACCCGCCGAACTCCTCATCTCCGAAAGCGCACGCGATGACGACCTCCTGCGCGACGGCACGACCCCACGTGACGGCACTGCCTCGCGCGACGGCAACGCCCAGCGCAGCGGCACTGCCCTGCGCAACGGCACAGCCATCCGTACCCGCCCACCCTGGTACTTCGAACTAGCCAGCGCATCGCGCCTGTTGACCGACCAGCTGGGCACCCTCGACCTCAAGGGCTTCGGAGCCGACGACCTTCCCCTGGCGATCTGCGCCGCCGGCGCGCTCATGCAATACGTCCGCGACACCCAAAAGGCAGCCGTACCCCACATCCGCAGCCTCCACGTCGAAGAACGCAGCGAAGCGTTGATCCTCGATGCCGCCACCCGCCGCAATCTCGAGCTCGACGTCAGCATGTCAGGCAACCCCGACGCCACCCTGTTTGCGTTGCTCGACCAATGCGTCACCGCCATGGGCTCGCGGCAACTACGTCGTTGGCTCAACCGCCCCTTGACAGACCAACCAACACTCCGCAGCCGCTATCATGCACTCGGCGCTCTCATCGATGGCCGCCGCTTCGAAGCAGTCCGCGAGCACCTGCAAGGCATCGGCGACATCGAGCGGATACTCGCTCGCGTCGCATTGAGATCCGCGCGCCCCAGGGACCTGACACAACTTCGCAGGTCGCTGGCTCTGTTGCCCGCGCTTCGATCCAACCTCGCGACCATTGACTCCCCTTTACTACAGGAGTTGCGTGCCCGCATACAGGAGCACGACGACGTCGTCAAACTTCTCACCGCTGCTATTGCAGAAGAACCGGCGACCTTCGTGCGCGACGGCGACGTCATCGCAGAAGGCTACGACCCCGACCTCGATGAGCTTCGCAGGATTGCAACCCACACCGATGAGTTCCTCCTCGAGCTCGAACGCCGCGAGCGCGAACGAACCGGCATCGCCGGCTTGAAACTCGGCTACAACCGCGTCTCCGGCTTCTTCATCGAGATCACCCGCAAGGATGCGGAGCGTGTGCCAAAAGACTACATCCGCCGCCAGACCGTCAAGTCCGCCGAGCGCTTCGTGACTGAAGAGCTCAAAGGGTTTGAAGACAAGGTACTGAGCGCACGCGACCGCTCGCTCGCCCGCGAAAAAGAGCTCTACGAGACCATCCTCACTCAACTCATCGATCGGCTCGGCCCCCTGCAGGCGAGCGGCATGACTCTGTCAGAGCTGGATGCGCTCGCATCCATGGCACAGCGCGCGTGCACACTCGAATGGAGCCGTCCCGAGCTCGTGTCGGAATCACGTCTCACCATCGAGTGCGGCCGCCATCCCATCGTGCAGCGCTTCTCAACAGCACCCTTCGTACCCAACGACCTGCGCCTCGAATCCGGCCGCTGCATGTTGATCATCACCGGACCCAACATGGGCGGAAAATCGACCTACATGCGCCAGGCCGCCCTGATAGTGTTGCTGGCGCACATGGGCAGCTACGTTCCAGCAGACCGGGCAACGATCGGCCCGCTGGACCGCATCTTCACGCGCATAGGCGCCGCCGACGACCTAGCAGGCGGCCGCTCTACGTTCATGGTAGAAATGACCGAAGCCGCCAACATCCTGCACAACGCAACGGCGCGCAGCCTCATCCTCATGGACGAGATAGGCCGCGGCACCAGCACCTTCGACGGCCTGTCACTCGCCTGGGCCATGGCGCGTCATATCGCCACGCGCCTCAAGTCCTTCACGTTGTTCGCAACCCATTACTTCGAGCTCACAACCCTCGCTACCGAGGTGGAAGGCTGCGCGAACGTACACCTGGATGCGACCGAGCATGGCGACGGGATCGTGTTTCTGCACGCGGTGAAAGAAGGGCCCGCCAACCGCAGTTATGGGCTGCAGGTTGCGCAGCTCGCCGGCGTCCCTCGCGAAGTCATTGGCCAGGCCCGACAGTATCTGGAAGCTCTGGAGTCCCAGCGCGACCAGCACAACGGCACAGCGTCCACCGGTCCGCGTGCAGCACAGCGCGAGCTGCCACTCTTCCCGGCAGCACCGCCCACACCTGCCAAGCCTGTACCCGCTGCCGACGCGCTCCGACTAGCCGTCGAAGCAATCGACCCCGACGAGCTGTCACCCAAAGCGGCTCTCGAAACGTTGTACAAGCTGCGAAAGCTGCTGTCGTCGGGCGACGCGTAGTAAGGCGCCGTACAGGTAAGCCGCCATACACTTCTGACGGCGCGTGGGCACCGTACACTTCCGGCGGGGCCCGAACCCCCGCGCGGTACTTCGCACGCGTGCTACCTGAGCGAGAATCGACCTTCCTGCAAAAACTCCCCTGTCTCACGCGCCACACGCGCGGACACCAGCATCCCCAGGTGACTCACCGGCAACGTAATGTGATCGGTGGCCCCGGGAAGCTGCGTCTCGCTGACCCCGATCGTCCCATCGCAGTCCTCGTCGAACTTCGCGAGAATCTGCCCAACCCCGAGCGGCTGCGTACCGGCAATGATCCCCAGTTCCCGGTCCGCCGCCCAACGTCGCTCGCGCGGCCTGAGAAGCTCATCCGCAACCGAGCGCCCCATCAGCGAGGCGACCAGCCGTATGTGACTGGCCTGCACCGCAGCCCGGCTCGCGACCGAAGGTGTTCCAAGAAAGACCACACGCCCCGGAGGCTGTTGCGGGTAACGTTCGAGAAAACGATAGATCACCAGCCCACCCAGACTGTGCCCGACGAAGTGCAGCCGGCTGGCATGCAGCTCCCGTACGAACCTCTGCAGCCGCGATGTGATCTCGGTCATGGTCGATGCGGCGGCCGCGTACCGGAACGGATGCACCTCCATCCCGAACTCGCGGGACAACCGGCGACGCAGCAGCAGGGACTCGCCTCCGGACATCCACAACCCGTGAACGTAAACTACTTCTTCCGCCATTGTGCGGGTAAGTCCTGGCCTTTGCGGGAACTGTGTACCGAGGCCGACATTAGCAAGAAATGGGAGTCCGAAGCATGTCGTCGGCGCGCAAGTGAGTAACAAGTCCGGCGTACTGCTGCTCATCGCCGTGCTGCTGTATGGGGCCTGCGCCTACGCCGCCGACCCGCAGCCCTACAGAGTCGATTTGGCCTCGACCGGCGACAGCACATTGAACTCGACGCTGAAGGCCACCTCGGAGCTGGAGAGTTTGCGCAAAACTGCGCCCGTGGGCCCGTTCGGCCTGATCGGCCGTGCGCGCGGGGATCTCGAGCGCCTGAAAACGGTGTTGGACAGCTTCGGGTACTACCAGAGCTACGTGGAAATCCGCATCGACGGGCTGCCACTCGATGATCCCGGCCTCGGGGAAGAGCTCACCTCGAAGTCAAAGGACGAGGAGGCTGAAGTTAAGATCACGTTCAGCATCGGCCCGCAATATCACCTGCGCAAGATCGAAATCGAGGGCGAAGTCCCGGCGGAGGCCCAAAAGGCAGTGGGCTTGGAAAGTGGCGCCCCGGCGATCGCCGCGGATGTCCTGGCCGCCGGCGACCGGTTGCTGAATGCCATGGAGGATCAGGGCTACGCGTTCGCGAAAGTTGACCCGCCTGTCGCTTACGAGGATCCGCCCAACCGCGTCCTCGATGTCAAGTTCCATGCGGTGCCCGGACAGCGCGTGCAGATCGGCGCAATCCAGATCAGGGGCCTGAAGGACATGAAGGAGGAGTTCGTACGCAAGCGGCTTCTGCTGCACACAGGCGAGCAGTTTGGTGCGTCCAGGATAGAGGCGGCCCGCAAGGATCTCCTCGCGCTCGGCACCTTCTCATCGGTCAGTGTCAGAGTTGGAGACCAACCTGACAGTGAGGGCCGCGTTCCCATTGCCTTCAACACACGGGAGCGGCTGCAGCATGCCGTGAGCTTCAACGGCGCCTACTCCAGCGATTTGGGCGGCAGCACCGGTGTCACCTGGACCAAGCGCAATGTGTCCGGCAAAGCTGACTCGCTGACACTGGCCGCGGAGGCCATCAACCTTGGCGGCGGTACGGCCGCCAATGGCATGGGTTACGACGTCAGCGGCAAATACCTCATACCTGATTGGAAGCTGCGCAACCAGTCGCTACAAACCTCGGTTGGCGCGATCAGGCAGTACCTGGATGCGTATGACCAGTCTGCGGTCACCGGAGGCGTAACGATAAGCCGCAAACTCTCCAGCATCTGGAGCGTAAGCGCCGGCTTGAACATCGAGAAGGAGCGGATCACCCAGCACGAGTGCACTATCGCGCAGAACTGCATTCTCCAGGACACCTGCGTTCCCCAGGCAAACCCTCCTCTGCAGCCCTGTATCGATCAGAAGTTCAGCTACACCCTGCTCACCCTGCCGATCACCGCGCTCTATAACACGACCGGCCTCGATTCACCGCTGCAGGACGCGACCCACGGCCTGCGCCTCTCGTTCGGCGTCACGCCAACTTTTTCCATGGGCCGCCCCAGCACGAGGTTCTTCATTACCCAGGCCACAGCCGCGCTCTACCTCGACCTGAAGAATATCGGCCTGAACAAGACCCCCGGCCGCAGCATCCTGGCGCTGCGCGCGCTGGGCGGGCTGGCTGCCGGCGCCAGTCAATTCAGCTTGCCGCCCGATCAGCGCTTTTACGCCGGCGGTAGCGGCACGATCCGCGGCTATCGCTACCAATCCGTGGGTCCCGTATTTCCGAACGGCAATCCCATAGGTGGCACCGCAATCAACGCCGGCACGGTCGAGTACCGCCAGCGCATCGGCACGAATTTTGGTACTGCATTCTTTGTCGATGGCGGGAACGTGAGCAAGAACCTGAGCCCGTTCAACGGCACGCTGCGGTTCGGTGTTGGCGCAGGAGTGCGCTACTACACGCCGATCGGACCGATACGGGTGGATATTGCCCTCCCGGTCCAGCGGCGTCATGGAGCGGGCGTTGTCAACCCGGACGACGCGTTCGAGATCTACATCGGGTTGGGGCAGGCTTTTTGATGCGCCGTGGACTGAAAATCACCGCCTGGACTGCCGCCGTCTTGGCGGCGCTGATCGTGCTGTTGGTCGGCACGCTGCTCATCGTCGGCAACACCGAGAGCGGCCGCGCGTTGATCGTGCGCGTAACTGCCCAACTCACTAAGGGCCACGTCCAACTCGCAGGCATCCATGGCTCATTCCCCGCAGCGTTGGATCTGGACAGGTTGGAGCTCAGTGACGATGATGGTGTCTGGCTGTTCGCCGAGCACATCTCCCTGCGATGGTCACCCAGCGCATTGCTGGCGCGTCATGTCAAGGTAGACACACTGCACGTGGCGCGACTGCATATCGAGCGCCCGCCGCTTCCCGACAAGCAAAAGAAGCCCAGCACCACACCCTCGATTCCGCACACTGACCTGGCCAACCTGTCGGTTGACACCTTGGAGCTCGGGAAAGCGCTTGCGGGCGAGCCCGTGTCGCTGACTGTGAAAGGAAGCGCTCATTTGCGATCGCTGCAGGACGTCACCGCTCACGTTGTGGCCCAGCGCACCGGCGGCAATGGTAACTATGAGATTCAAGTGCAATTCGATCCGGTCCGCATGGATGGGACGCTCGAGCTGCACGAGCCTGCGAACGGCCCGCTGGAGAACCTCATCAAGGTCCCGGGTCTGGGTGAATTGTCTTTGTCAGCCCGAGTGAGTGGCCCGCGCAGCGCGGAGAAAATCCAACTGACAGTGGACGCGGGCCCTTTGCGGGGGCGCGCGCAAGGTACTGTCGATCTCGTTCACAGCTCAGCGGACCTGAATTATTCGCTCAATGCTCCCCGGATGACCCCATATCCGGGCCTCACATGGCAAAGCGTTGACCTGAAGGGCCGCTTTCACGGCCCATTCACCAAGCCTACGGCAGATGGCCACCTACGCGTCAAAGAGCTCCAGGCGCCCGGTGGCACTCAACTCTCAGTCCTCGATGCAGACCTGACAGCCAACGCAGGGCAGATGTCGCTTCGCGCGCTGGTCGGCGGCCTGCTGATCCCGGGTCCCCAACCGACACTGTTTCAGGACTCGGAGCTGTCACTGAACGCTGCCCTGCAGTTGGATGATCCGAAACGGCCCCTGGAGCTCAGGGCCACACATCGGCTGTTCACACTGAAAGCCAATGCGATCACCGCTGGCACGCAGAGCGCGCAACTGGATCTGCACTTGCCGGATGTAGGACCGTTTGCTGCACTGGGCGGGCAGAAGGTGCGGGGTGATGCTGATATCAAAGCACACGTGAAACGAGACGCGTCCTCCACGCGTCTGACCGCCGACGCCACTGCGAACATTGATGGTGGGACTGCAGTCTGGGCGGGGACCGTTCGCGGCGGCCCCGCGCGACTACAGCTTGCGGCTGAGTTGACCGACAAGCAGATCACCATGGAACGCATGCAACTGACCGGCCCTGCGATATCGCTGTCGGCCAAGGGAACCGCGGAACGAACCAACGCGCAGGAGCTCGACGCCCGCCTGGACCTCAGCCTCCCCGACCTCGCAACCCTCTCCCCAGCGCTCGCTGGAGACCTGAAGTTGTCCGGAAAGTTCAAAGGCCCCACCAACTCCTTGACCGCCGACACCGACCTGACCTCGACCCTATCCATTCACGGCTCACCCCGCGGCGCGGTGTCTGCCACGGTGCACGCGGACGGATTGCCGAAGTCACCCCGAGGGACGATCGAGGCACATGGAGATCTCGACGGCGCGCCGCTGCAACTCGATGTAGCACTGCAGCGTGGAGAGACTAATGATGTTGTGCACGCAATGATTCGGCGTACCGACTGGAAGAGCGCGCACATCGATGGCGATTTGACGTCCGGCGCCGATATCGCCCGGGCCAGGGGAAACGTTCGGTTGCGCATGGGCCAGTTGAGTGATCTCAACAGGCTGCTCGGCAGTACGCTGCAAGGCAGTGTTGCCGGCACTCTATCGCTTACACCCGCTGCAGGGCCTTCGCGCGCGCAAATCCAGCTGGACGCAAAGGATCTCGTAGCAGGTGGCATGACGACCAACGCGCAATTGAACGCCACCGGTACGATGACCGCGTTGGACATCAAGCTCGCGGTACAGTCACCCTCAGTCGGCGGCGAGCCCGCGAGTGTGAGCTCCGCAGCGCAATTGAATGTAACGGCCAGGGAGCTGCATCTCGCCAGCCTCGAGGCCTCGTATCACGGTCAGACTCTCAAGCTGCTGTCGCCCGCGAAATTGTCGTTCGCTGACGGTTTCGCGGTCGCCGGCTTGAAGGTGGGTGCCCAGCAGGCAATTCTCGAAGTGGACGGCCGCGTGTCTCCCGCGCTCGACATCCGTGCCTCCCTGAAGCAACTCAAACCTGAGTTGATCAACGCCTTCGTACCGCGCCTGCTGGCGAGCGGAACGATTCAGGCCGATGCCCAGGTACAGGGAAGTTTCGCCGCACCCACGGGCAAGGTACACCTGGAAGCCCTCGGCATGCGCGCGGCGAACGATGCAGCTCGCGGCCTGCCGGCCACCGACTTGCGCGCTGATGCGCAGTTGATGGGCAACACCGCCAATGTTGATGCCAAACTCGCGGCGGGCAGCGCCTCGCATTTGGCTCTGAGCGGCCGGACTCCGCTGGCGGCAGACGGCCGCCTCGATCTGAAGCTCGCCGGCAACCTCGACATGACGTTGCTGAATCCGTTGTTGGAGGCCGGCGGCAGACATGTGACCGGCGGGATCGGGATCGATACTACGGTGACGGGCACGGCAGCATCGCCGGAGATCGGCGGCAAGGTAAACCTCGCGAAGGGAAGCTTCCGGGACTACGCACAGGGGATCAACCTGTCGGACATTACCGGAGAGCTGAGTGGCAGCAAGGGTTTGTTGCGCGTTGAAAAGCTGACGGCGCGGGCGGCTCCCGGCGACGTGGAGGTCGAGGGCACGATCGGCGTGCTGCAGCCGAAGATACCGGTCGATCTGAAGCTGACCGCCAAGAACGCTCAGCCGATCGCCAACAACATCGTGACAGCGAACCTGAATGCGGATATCAAGGTCACCGGTACTGCGCGGGAGCGACTGGACGTAACCGGAAAAATCGACATCAATCGAGCCGATGTGGAGATTCCGAGCGGACTGCCGCCCAACGTTGCCGTGCTCGATGTCCGTCGTCCCGGAGAAGCTCCGCCCAAACCGCCGGAAAAGCCGCTCGTAATCGGTCTGGACATTACGGTGGACGCACCTCGCCAGATCCTGGTGAAAGGGCGCGGGCTCGATGCCGAGCTGGGGGGGCAGCTTCGCATCCGTGGCACAACCGCCGACCCCCTGGTGGGCGGGGGTTTTGAGCTCCAACGCGGCTTCTTCACGCTTGCCAGCAGCAAGCTCACTTTCACCAACGGAACGGTGACCTTCGGCGGCGCGGGACTGAAGAACAAGATCGACCCGACCCTGGATTTCACAGCGCAAACACAGGCAGCCGATGTTACCGCCACGGTGCGAATCACAGGTCTGGCCGACGCACCGAAAATCGAGCTCAGTAGCACACCGGAGCTGCCGCAGGATGAAATCCTCGCGCGCGTGCTGTTCGGGCAGAGTGCCTCGCAGCTATCAGCGTTGCAGGTCGTGCAGATCGGCACCGCGCTGGCCACCCTTTCAGGCGGTGGCGGCGGCTTCAATCCGGTGGCCAAGATTCAGAAGGCGCTGGGACTCGATCGCCTCTCGGTGGGTAGCGCCACCACCCCGGGCCCGGCCGGCGGCACACAACAAAGTTCAGGTGCCGCCATCGAGGCGGGGCGCTACGTGTCCAGCCGGGTGTTCGTTGCAGTGAAAGAGAGCACGACCGGTGCCAGCCAGCTGGTCGTGGATGTGGATCTGACCAAGCATTTGAAGCTGCAGACGAAGTTGGGGAATGGAAACACTACTGCGCAGGGGACTACGCCGGAGAATGATCCGGGGAGTAGTGTGGGGTTGGCGTATCAGTTTGAGTACTGAGCCGGCTCAGCAGTGTTAGGTTGGGCCGGTGCCGCTGGGCCGGAATCCGCTGGCCGCTGATGGCCCGCGCTGTTGGTTGGTCAGTGTCGCTGGGTCGGAAGTCGCTGCTTGCTGTAGGCCCGCGCCGCTGATCATGCAAGCGGCGTGTCCGGCACGGACGCACGCGCCGGACCCCGCTCGCTTGCATGATCAACGTCGCGCCTTGTCACTTCCGCCGCTCGAAGGCCATCGGCAGGCCAAGATGGGTCGGCGTAGTACCGGGGACTTAGGCCTTCGGTGGGGGTGTGCGGACGCGGATGTGCAACTCGCGCAGTTGCGCTTCGCTCACTTCCGTGGGGGCGTCCGTCATGGGGTCCGCGGCTGTTTGCGTCTTGGGGAACGCGATGACTTCGCGGATGCTGTCTGCGCCGGCCATCAACATCGCCAGTCGGTCCAATCCGAACGCGATACCGCCGTGGGGTGGCGCGCCGAACTTGAGTGCATCCAGCAGGAACCCGAATTTCTTCTGGGCCTCTTCGGCGTTGATTCCGAGGAGATCGAACACCGTCGACTGCATCTCTTGTTTGTGGATACGCACAGAGCCGCCGCCGATTTCCGAACCGTTCAGGACCATGTCGTAGGCCTTAGCCAGCGCACCCTCGGGGTTTGCGCGGAGCGCGGCCGGGTCATCGTTCGCTGGTGACGTGAACGGGTGATGCATGGCAACCCAGCGCTTAGCTTCCGGGTCCCATTCGAACATCGGGAAGTCGACAACCCACAGCGGGCGCCAGCCTTCCTTCACCAACTTCAGGTCCTGGCCTACCTTGATACGTAACGCGCCGATTGCGTCGTTCACCACTTTCGCGGTATCCGCACCGAAGAAGACGAGGTCGTTGTCCTGCGCGCCAGTGCGCTCGAGGATGCCCGCCACCGCAGCGTCGTTCAGGAATTTGACGATGGGCGACTGCAATCCCTCGCGTCCCTTGGCCCGCTCGTTCACTTTGATGTACGCCAGGCCCTTGGCGCCGTAGCGAGCAACAAACGCTGTGTATTCGTCGATCTGTGAGCGCGGTAGCGAACCGCCGCCGGGCACACGTAGCGCGGCTACCCGGCCCTTCGGGTCCTTTGCGGGGCCCGCGAAGACCTTGAAGTCGCAGTCTTTGACGAGATCGGCTACGTCAACCAACTCGAGCGGGATCCGCAGGTCAGGTTTGTCCGATGCGAACCGGCGCATCGCCTCTGCGAACGTCATGCGCTCGATCGGATCGGGCAACGAAACACTCAGCACCTCCTTGAAGAAGTGCCGCACGAGTCCCTCCATCAGACGCATGATGTCGTCCTGACTGAGGAACGATGTCTCGATGTCGAGCTGAGTGAACTCCGGTTGACGGTCCGCGCGCAGGTCCTCGTCTCGGAAACACCGCACGATCTGGTAGTACCGATCGAAGCCGGAAATCATCAGCAGCTGTTTGAAAATCTGCGGTGACTGCGGCAGCGCGAAGAATTTGCCCGGGTGGGTACGGCTCGGAACCAGATAGTCGCGCGCACCCTCCGGTGTAGCCTTCGTCAACATCGGAGTCTCGAGATCGATGAACCCGTTGTCGTCCAGAAAGTGGCGCATGGAGCGCGTGATGCGATGACGCAGCCGCAAGCGCTGGCTCATCACTTCCCGACGCAGGTCGAGATAGCGGTACTTCAACCGCACTTCCTCACCCACAGTCTCATCCAGCTGGAACGGTAAGGGCTCAGAGCGGTTGAGGACCTCGAGCTCCTGCGCGAGAAGCTCAACGCGGCCCGAGGCCAGGTTCGAGTTAATCGTTCCGGCAGGTCGCTCGCGGACGCGACCCTTCACCTTGATTACGAACTCGCCACGCAGCCGCTCGGCCTCCTTGAAAATGGCAGCCGCGTCGGGGTCGAACACGATTTGAAGCAGACCCTCGCGGTCGCGAAGATCGACGAAAATCACGCCACCGTGATCACGGCGCCGGTGAACCCAGCCCGCAACGGTGACTTCCTGGCCGATCAGCTTGTCGTCGACCTGTCCGCAGTAATGTGAACGCATAAGGCGCGCGATACTACGGAGCGCCCGCTACCCCCGCAACTGAGCCGCGCTCACGGAGTGACCGCCGGCAGGGCCATGACCGCGCGGCTCCCAGTGCTGCGCAAGGTCGCGCGCCGATCTACACCGCGGACGTCACCGCCTCGGTCTTCGCCATTGTTTCGTTCGGCACGACCACACCGCATGTAATGATCATCTTCATGGCCGCATCCACGCTCATGTCCAGCTCGACGACCTGGCTGCGAGGCACGATAACCAGGAACCCCGCCGTGGCATTGAGCGCATTGGATATATAGACGCAGCAGTGCTGCGCACCCGTTTTGCGGCTGATTTCCGGAACGTCCTCGGCCGTCATGAACCCCAGACTCCAGACTCCCGCCCGCGGGTACTCGATCATCACGACCTTGCGGAACGAGTTCGACTGCGAAAAAACGCTTTCCGCGAAGCTCTTTACGCCGCCGTAGACGCTGCGGACCACAGGAATGCGATTGAGCAGCTCTTCCGAGAACGCCACCAGCTGACGCCCGATCAGATTGGTGACCAGAAGTCCCGTCGCCAGCACGACAAGGAACGCGAATACGGCCCCCAGCCCCGGTAGGGCGAATCCGACCAGCGCCTCCGGCCGATACCGTAAGGGCAGAAGCAGCAGCGTCTCGTCCATTATGTGAATAAAGAACGTCACGACCCAGAGAGTCGCGAGAATGGGCAACCAGATGAGGATGCCGGCGACGAGGTAGCGCCGTAGGCCCCACTTCCGGCTGCCTGCGGCAGCCGGCGTCACCTGCGGGCCTTCTTCCGTGCGGCAGGCTTGGGCTTGCTCGGCTTACTGCGGGACGCAGGGTTGCCGCGGGACGCAGCAGCCGGACGCGCCGCCTTGGGAGCGGCCACCGCACGACCTGCGGGCTTTGCGGACCGTGCGCCGGCACTGCTGCTACGCCGTGATGAGCTCGATTTCGGTTCAGCTCCGCTGGAACCGCCTCCCGACGACGCCGCGGACTTCGAAGAAGTATCTGCCGTCCCCGAGTCAGTTTTAGAGGAGGCATCGGGCTTCGAAGCCTCCGTTTTGGAGGATTCAGAGCTTGCAGCCACCGTTTCCGACTTCGACGACTCTTCCTTGTCGGCGCCCGCCAGATTGCGTTTGTTTTCCTTGTCGCCTTTGAAGTCGGTCTCGTACCAGCCGCCGCCCTTCAGGCGGAAATTCGGCGCGGAGACCAGCTTCTTCAGGGCCTTCTTGCCGCATGACGGACACTTCGTCAGGGGCGCATCGGTGATCCTCTGCATCACCTCGGAGTAGAACTTACAGTTCGAGCACTCGTATTCGTAGAACGGCATGGCGTACTGTCAGCCTGTCAGATGAACGGTTATCCCCCATTATAGGGGCTCAAGCCTTCTCGAACACCAACTGCCCGTCCCGCGCGGTCACCTTGATCCGGTCTCCCGGCCCAAAGCTCCCCTGCAGAATCCTCTGCGCCAGCGGATTCTCGATCTGCTGCTGGATGGCCCGCTTCAAGGGCCGTGCTCCGTATACCGGGTCGAACCCGGCTTCACCCAGCAGGTCGCGAGCTGCATCATCGAGCGACAACTCCATATTCCGCTCCTGCAGCCGCTTGCGCAGGAAGCCGAGCTGAATGTCCACGATCGAGCGGATCTGTTCCGTGCCCAGCGGACGAAACACCACGATGTCGTCAATCCGGTTGATGAATTCGGGCCGGAAGCTCTGCTGCACGATCTCCATCACGGCGGCCTTCATGCGCGTGTAGTTCCCCTCGCCCGCATACTCTTGTATGACCTGCGAGCCGAGGTTGGAAGTCATGATGATCACGGTGTTGCGAAAGTCCACGGTGCGGCCCTGCCCATCGGTCAGGCGGCCGTCATCCAACACCTGCAGCAGCACGTTGAAGACGTCCTGGTGGGCTTTTTCCACTTCGTCCAGCAGGATTACCGAATACGGCCTCCGCCGCACCGCCTCGGTGAGATAGCCACCCTCCTCGTAACCAACATAACCCGGAGGCGCCCCGATCAGGCGCGCCACGGAGTGTCTCTCCATGAACTCCGACATGTCGATACGGATCATGGCCTCATCGGTATCGAACAGGAACTCGGCCAGTGCCTTGGACAGCTCCGTCTTGCCCACGCCGGTGGGACCGAGAAACAGGAACGAGCCGTTGGGCCGGCGCGGATCGGACAATCCCGCCCGTGACCGCCGGACGGCGTTCGCGACGATGCGCAGCGCTTCGTCCTGGCCCACGACCCGTTTGGACAGCGCATCTTCCATGCGCAACAGCTTGTCCTTCTCGCCCTCGAGCATTTTCGAGACGGGAATTCCCGTCCACTTGGACACGACCTCGGCGATCTCCTCCTCCGTGACGCGGTTGCGCACGAGTGTCGGAGCCTTGTTCTCGGCATCCAACGCGAGTTGCAGACGTTTCTCCAGCTCGGGGATCTTGCCGTACTGCAGCTCCGCCATTCGCTGCAGATCGCCCGCGCGCCGCGCAGACTCGAGCTCGCCGCGAACCCGGTCGAGCTCGGCGCGAACTTGTGCAGCGCCCTGCAGTGCGGCCTTTTCGGACTTCCAGATCTCTTCGAGATCGGCGTACTCCCTTTCGAGTGCGGTCAGTGTTTCCTGCAAAGTGGCAAGACGGCGCTTGGAAGCCTCATCCTGCTCCTTCTTCAGCGCCTCACGCTCGATCTTCAACTGAATGATCCGCCGCTCGAGCCGATCCAGCGCCTCCGGCTTGGAGTCGATCTCCATGCGGATGCGCGCGGCCGCCTCATCGATCAGATCGATCGCCTTGTCAGGCAGCTGCCGGTCCGCGATGTAGCGGTGAGATAGCGTTGCCGCTGCGACGATTGCGGGGTCGGTGATGTCCACGCCATGGTGAACCTCATACCGCTCCTGCAAGCCGCGCAGAATTGCGATCGTGTCCTCGACAGACGGCTCGTCGACCAACACTTTCTGGAAGCGGCGTTCGAGAGCCGCGTCCTTTTCGAGGTACTTACGGTATTCGTCGAGTGTCGTTGCGCCTACGCAATGTAACTCGCCACGCGCGAGCGCTGGTTTGAGCATGTTACCGGCATCCATGGACCCTTCGGCTTTGCCGGCACCCACCATGGTATGCAACTCATCGATGAACAGGATGACCTGACCAGCCTGCTTGCTGAGGTCATTCAACACTGCTTTGAGGCGCTCCTCGAATTCGCCCCGAAACTTCGCGCCGGCGATTAGAGCGCCCATGTCGAGCGCGAGGATGCGTTTATTCTTCAGGCCTTCCGGCACTTCGCCATTGATGATGCGCTGGGCCAGACCTTCAACGATCGCAGTCTTACCGACGCCCGGTTCGCCGATCAGCACGGGGTTATTCTTCGTGCGGCGCTGCAGGACCTGGATCGTGCGACGGATTTCATCGTCACGTCCGATAACCGGATCCAACTTACCGGCGGCCGCGCGGGCGGTCAGATCGAGCGTGTACTTCTCGAGGGCCTGTCGGCTCTCCTCCGCGTTGGCGTCGTTCACCTTCTCGCCGCCTCGCACCTCCTCAATGGCCTTCTCGATTGCGCCCTTCACGGCCCCTGCACTCTTCAACACGTTGGCCAGTGTGCGGTCCTCGAAGGCTGCGAGCACGAACAGCTCGCTCGAAATGAATTGATCGCCGCGCTGCTGCGCCAGCTTATCGGTCACATTGAGCAATTTGTTGAGATCGTTCGAGATGTGAATCTCGCCCGGCGTGCCCTCCACCCGTGGCAGGCGATCGAGCATCGCCTGCAACTCGGAGCGCAGCTTGTTGATATCGACGCCGGCCTTGAGGAGCAGCGGCCGCACGCTCCCACCCTGGCTGTCCAGGAGCGCGAGCAGGACGTGCGCCGGCTCCATGAACTGATGGTCGCGCCCGAGCGCAAGTGACTGCGCATCGGCCAGCGCCTGCTGAAATTTGCTGGTGAGTTTGTCCTGCCGCATACGGGGTACCAGGGTAGGGTTCTAGTTGCGACGAAAATGGGGGCAAAGCCCAGGCGGTTCAAGCCAGTACAAGTGCGAATGCTTTGCGCAGCATGCCGCGTACCGGCGCTACACCTGACCCTGAGCTTCTTAGTGCGTCAGTGACTCCGCCCACGCAATCACCCCAACACCGAGTCCCATCAGCACCACCTGCGCCAGGCTTGTCCTCGGGTCCGCGCGCCGATGCAACCCGGGAATCAGCCCGGCGACCGCGATATACAAGAAACCCGCGGCCGCCAAGGCCAAGGCATACGGCAAGGCTCCTTGTGCCTTACTCAGCCCGAAGTACGCGACGATACCCCCCAGCACGGAGGCCAGTCCCGTCGCCATATTCAAGAACATCGCCCGCTTCCGTGACATGCCGGCATGAAGCAGGAGGGCGAAGTCGCCCACGCGATGCGGGATCTCGTGTGCCGCCACCGCCAGCGTGGTCACCAGCCCCAGCGGCACGTTCGTCAGAAACGCCGCCGCAATCAGAATCCCATCGAGCGCGTTATGGATGCTATCGCCGATGAGGACAAGCACCCCCGCCGCACCGTCACGACCGTGATCGTGCCCACCGTGGTCGTGATCGTGGACGGCGGCATTGCGCCCGGCGTGGTCGTGTCCGTGGCGAGCCCCGAGGTGCACGTGGTCATGCCCTCGTTCGTTTCCGGGGTCCTGCCCACGGTCATAACTGCCGTGGTCTGCTAGCCCTGCGGCGTGGCTCTGGGCGAGCGCACCGCTGTGAATGGCCGGCTGTCCGCCCACATTGCCCGCAAATGCGACGCTCTGGGCTGCGCGCTCGGTAGCTAGGGCCTTAACTCCGTGGCCTTCCGCCTCGTCATCGTGCGCGAGCGTGTCCGTCACCCCGTGCGCCGCGACCTCGCGTTCGGTCGGATCTTCGTGCTCATGCGAATGCGCATGCCTCCAAAGCACGAGCTTCTCGATGACGAAGAACACGCCAAGCCCGACCACCAGGGCAACGCCGATGGCATGCGCTCCGGCCGGCCCCACGCTTTCCATCGCCTCAGGCAATAGCCCCAGCAACGCAGCGCCGATCAACGCGCCCGTCGCAAAGCTCACGAAGTGCGGGAGCATCCGAAGCCCCGTCTTCTCGGGCAGCAACAGGAAAAGCCCCGCGAATGCGGCGCTGGCAATGCCGCCGACCGCGGTGAACAGGACTATCCAGCCAAGAAGAGGCAAGGCCGCTCTGCTTTTTGTTACGCGAAGCCTGACATTTTAACACGCATGTCAATTCGCTCGGCCCGGCGTCAACCCTGCCCCGCTTCGATCCAGATCAATGCGGCCATGCGACCACACTGACCGTCCCGACGATACGAAAAGAACCGGCCCGCTTCAGCGAATGTGCACCAGCCACCGCCGTAGATCCCGGACACCCCAAGCGCGCTCAGTCTCCGCCGCGCGAGCGCGTAGAGATCGCACTGCCAGCGCCCGCGGGCGTTTGCCGCGAATGCCAACGCCGCACCCGCATCCGTCGCCGTGAACGCAGCGCGCACGTCCTCGCCAACCTCGAAATGCTTCGGGCCGATCGCCGGTCCCGTCCATGCGATCAGCTCTGTGGCCGGAACGCCCAGTCGCGCAATCGTCGCCTCCAATACGCCACCGGCAAGCCCTCGCCATCCCGCATGAGCCGCCCCGACCGCGGAGCCATCGCGCGCAGCGAACAGCACGGGCATGCAATCCGCCACGCGTACTGCACACACCTGCCCCACTCCGCGCGCGACAGACGCATCCGCTGTCCGACCGCGTGAATCGCCCACGGCACCCAGCTCCACAACCTCAACCCCATGCACCTGTTCCAGCCAAACCGGCTCCGCAGGCAGCCGCAGCTTCTCTCTCACACGCCGCCGGTTCTTCGCGACCGCCTCCGGTGAATCACCGATGTGCGCCCCGAGGTTCAGCGAATCGTAGGGCGCAACGCTGATGCCCCCCGTCCTCAAGGTGAACGCCGCATGTACCCCCTGCGGCGCCGGCCACTCGGGCGTAATTATTTGGAGATCTGGGCCGGTATCGAGCTGGTACGTCATCGTCGAGACGCGTTCCCCGCCTTCAAATCCCCCTCCATGGCCTCAATCAGGTGCGTCATATCCCCAGGCAGAGGCGCCTCCCACTCAATTTCGCGGCCCGTCACGGGATGCTCCAGTTTCAGTCGTGCAGCGTGCAACGCCTGCCGCTTGAACCCCGCGAGCGCGGTAACCAGCTCAGCCGTGGCACCCGCTGGAACCCGGCGCCGCCCGCCGTAGGCGGGATCTCCAACCAACGGATACCCGATATGCGCGAGATGCACGCGAATCTGATGCGTGCGTCCCGTCTCCAACTCCGCCCGCACCATCGTGTGCGACCGAAACCGCTTCAAGACGCGGTAGTGCGTAACCGCTGGTCGCCCATCACTGCGAACGGCCATCCGCGTCCGCTGGCTCCGGTGCCGGCCGATAGGTTCATCGACGGTGCCGCCGGCCGTCATGACGCCCGTGCACAATGCAATGTAATGCCGCTCGACGTCGCGCTCGGCAATCGCCGCCACCAGTGCCGTATGCACCTCAGGTGTACGCGCAACCACCAACAGCCCGCTCGTATCCTTATCGAGCCGGTGAACGATCCCGGCACGTGGCACGACTGCCAACTTCGGGTCGAATGCCAGGAGGGCGTTTTGCAGCGTCTGACCGGAGTTGCCGGCGCCCGGATGAACGACCATGCCAGGGGGCTTGTTGATCACGAGCAGTGCGCGATCCTTGAAGACGATCTCGAGCGGCAACGCTTCCGCCACCACCTGCTCGTCCGCTTCGATGCGAGCCTCAATCAGGACCTTCTCGCCGCCGAGCACCTTGTCCCGTCCGCGTAGCAGACGCCCATCGACCTGGACGGCTCCGGCCTCGATCCACCCTTGAAGCCTCGCCCGGGAATATTGCGGAAGCGCCCGCGCAAGGGCCTGGTCGAGCCGCAACCCCGCCAGGTCCCTCGGCAAATCCAGTGAATGGGTGCGGAACTCAGCCGCGGACTCGCCTGTCGGAAGTCTGGCCACAGGATTAGCTATACTCCGTCGTTCGATACGGCTCGAAGCCAAAGAAAGGTCCTCATTTGTTGTCCTTGTCCGGTAAGTTTGCGCGCGGCGGTGTCCTCGCGCTGTGCATGGTCCTGCTTGCAACCGCCGGGTGCCGCACCCATCGCGGCAAGGACCTCACGAAATCCAGCCCTGAAGTCCTGTACAAAAAGGCTCATAAGAGCCTTGATTCCTACGACTTCCAGGCCGCGATCAAGGGCTACGAGCAGCTCACCGCGCGCTTCCCGTTCACCGACCAGGCCCGCCAGGCCCGCCTCGACCTGATCTACGCATACTACCGTGCCGGTGAGAAGGAGTCGGCTACCGATGCGGCTGAGACCTTCATTCGTGAGAACCCGACCCACCCGCGCGTCGACTACGCCTGGTATGTGAAGGGTCTCGTTGAGTTCGAACGCCAGCCGAACGCGCTCGAGAAGCTCTTCCACGTCGACCTCAGCCAGCGCCCGCCAAGCACCGCACGCAAATCGTTTAGCGCCTTCCGCACAGTCGTCGAGCAGTACCCGAAGAGCGAGTACGCCCACGACGCGGAACAGCGGATGATCTATCTGCGGAATCGGCTGGCCAGCTACGAAGTGTACGTCGCGCGCTACTACATGAAGCGCGGCGCCTACGTCGCCGCCGCGCAGCGAGCGAAAGGATGCGTCGAAAACTTCGACGGCGCGCCCGCGGTAAAAGAGGCACTGCAAATCATGGTACAGGCCTACGACCGCCTCAACCTCAAGCCCTTAGCTGACAAGGCGCGTACAGTTTACGAGTTGAACTACGGCGGTGCGATCCAGCTGGCCCAGGCGGACATCAAACGCCCCTGGTGGAAGCTGTGGTAGCGCGCGAAGCGCGACGTAACCCACGCGCTACAGCGGTATTCCTCGTCGGCCCCTAGCTAGCGCCGATACCCATTGGTGATGGGATATCGCCAATCCCGCCCAAACGCCCGCCGACTCACCCGAACGCCGGGCGGCGCCTGCCGCCGCTTGTACTCATTGCGTTTCACCATATCGAGCACCCGTCCCACGGTAGCTCGATCAAAGCCGCGCGCTTCGATCTCGTCCACCGACAGGTCTTCCTCGATAAACGCCTCGAGTATTGCGTCCAACACCTCGTAGGACGGTAACGAGTCCGAGTCCCTCTGATCCGGGCGCAGCTCAGCCGATGGAGGACGGTCGATAACGCGCTGTGGAATCACGCGCCCACCAGCGTTCCGATATGCGGCGAGCCGATAGACCAGCATCTTGCTGCAGTCCTTGATCGGAGCGAACCCACCAGCCATGTCGCCGTACAAAGTGGCGTATCCCACGGCCATCTCGCTCTTGTTGCCCGTCGTCAGCAGCATCTTGCCAGTCTTGTTGGAGATACCCATCAATAGCAGCATGCGGCAACGCGATTGGATGTTCTCTTCCGTGGCGTCAGGCGGCCGCCCCGCAAATTCATTCTTCAAAGTAGCCAGCGTCGCCTCGAACATGCTCTCGATGGACAGTACGCTGTACTTCACTCCAAGCAACTGAGCCTGCTCCTTCGCGTCATCCAGACTCATCGAAGAGGTGTAGCGCGAAGGCATCATCACAGCGTGCACACGGTCTGCGCCGAGCGCATCCACGGCGATCGCCAATGTCAGTGCGGAGTCGACGCCGCCGGAAAGCCCCATGACCACACCGGGAAACCCGTGCTTGTTGACGTAGTCACGAACGCCAACAACGAGCGCCCCGTATACGGACGCCTCATCACTCAACTCGGGCTCGATATGTCCGGGCTGCGGAACGACCCGACCGCGACTTTCACGCACAAAATCGACGACGTAGGTCCCCTCGCGAAAAGCCGGGGCGCGCATAACCACCGCGCCATCCGCATTCATCACGAATGAGTTGCCATCGAAAATCAGCTCGTCCTGGCCGCCAACCATGTTGACGTACGCCATAGGCAAGCCGACGTCCAACACGCGAGCGCGAGCGACGCCCTCACGCTCGCGCTGTTTGTGAATCTCGTATGGCGAAGCATTGATCACAATCAACAGCTCTGCGCCATCAGCACGTGCAAGTTGAGCTGTCTCAGGCTCCCAGATCTCTTCACAGACGAGCAGCCCGCACCGAAACCCCTGCACGTCCACCACCGTAGGCTGCGCGCCAGCCTGGAAATACCGTTTTTCGTCAAAGACCTTGTAGTTGGGCAACTCTGATTTACGGTGTATGGCGGCAACCATCCCGCCGCTGATCAGCGCAGCAGAGTTATAGATGGCCGTACCCGCATATTCGGGAAAACCGACCATCACCGGGACGTCCTGCACCTCTTCGCGGACCTTCGCAAGGCCAGACTCGATCTGCCTGCGAAACCCGCGGTGAAAGAGCAGGTCTTCCGGCGGATACCCTGACAGCGACAGCTCGGGAAATAACACCAGATCCGCCCCGAGGTCCGCAAGCGCCTGCCGCGCGGTGTTGACCACCCGCGTTGCGTTTCCGTGCACGTCACCGACGAGCAGATCGAGTTGCGCGAGTGCAATCCTGAGTGACTGTTTCATAGGCAGCCGCCGACGCTACCGCCGTTACCGCTATTGTTTCACGACTCAGCGGCGCTTGCTCTTGCCGCGCGCAACGGAGGCCTTGGCTGGCGCCGCCTTGCCGCGACGGCCGGCCTTCTTCACGGCACGGGTCATCTGCTGAACCACCTTCCTGGCCTTGCTCACCAGGGCCGCCCCGCGCGATGCCGGCGGTGCCTTGGCTTTCGCTGGCACCTTCGCTGCTTTCCGGGCTGCGGGCTTTGATGCCTTCTTTGCAGCGGTTTTAGCTGCCGTTCCCTTCGTCCCGGCGGTCCTGGCCGCTGCGCGTTCGGTCGTCCTCTTCCGTGAAGCCTCAGCTGGCCCCGCCGGTCGCGGCGGGCTACCGACCGGATGGGCCAATCGAGCAGCCCGTGCACGGCGACCCCTGAGCAGCTCATTCATTGCTGACCCGAGTTCCGCCGGCGATTTCACAGTCCTGACGCCCGCATTTTCAAAGGCTGCGTACTTATCAGCAGCAGTACCCTTGCCACCGGCCACTATGGCACCCGCATGGCCCATACGCTTTCCCGGAGGAGCCGTAACGCCCGCGATGTAAGCCACGACGGGCTTGGTCACAAACTTGCGGATGAATTCCGCGGCCGCCTCTTCATCGCTGCCACCGATCTCACCGACGAGGATGATTCCTTCCGTACGCGGGTCGCGCTCGAACAGCTCCAGCACATCGATGAAATTCATCCCACGCACAGGGTCACCGCCGATACCGACACACGTGCTCTGACCAAGCCCGATATTGGTCGTCTGATAAACCGCCTCATAGGTGAGCGTGCCGGAGCGCGACACGATCCCGACCGCGCCCTTCTTGTGAATGAAGCCCGGCATGATTCCGATCTTGCACTCTTCGGGCGTGATGACACCCGGACAATTCGGGCCCACCAGCTGCGTGCCCGCGCCCGCGAGCACAGACTTCACGCGCACCATGTCATTGACCGGCACACCTTCGGTGATGCACACCACGAGCTCGATGCCCGCATCGACGGCCTCGAGGATCGAATCCGCAGCACCCGCCGCGGGCACGTAAATCATGCTCGCTGTTGCGCCAGTCTCCCGCACCGCATCCTGCACGGTGTCGAATACAGGCTGACCCAGATGTGTCTGGCCACCGCGACCCGGCGTAACACCGCCAACCAGTTTCGTTCCATACGCAAGGGCCTGTTCGGAATGAAACGTGCCCTGCTTGCCCGTGAAGCCCTGGCAGATAACCTTCGTATTCCTGTTGATCAAAATGCTCATTTAGCTCGCCTTCTTCGCAAGCGCGACAATCTTGCGCGCAGCGTCTGTCAGATCTGTGGCAGCCGTAATCGTCAGGCCGCTCGTGGCCAACATCTCGCGCGCCGTGTCGGCATTCGTGCCTTCGAGCCGGACGACCACCGGCACCTTGACTCCGACATTCTTGACGGCGTTGATCACCCCGTCGGCGATCAGGTCGCATCGCACGATACCGCCGAAAATGTTGACCAGCACGGCGCGCACCTTGGGATTCGAGAGGATCAGCTGGAATGCTGCGGTCACACGCTCGCTCGTCGCGCCACCACCCACGTCGAGGAAGTTGGCCGGCTGGCCGCCATGCAGCTTGATGAGGTCCATGGTCGCCATCGCAAGTCCGGCGCCATTGACCATGCATGCGATATCGCCATCGAGCGAAACGTAGTTGAGATCGTGCTCACTCGCACGACGCTCCATCGGATCTTCCTGGTTCGGGTCGCGCAGCTTCGCGATATCGGGATGGCGGAAAACGGCGTTGGCGTCGATGTTGATCTTCGCGTCGAGCGCCATCAGGCCGCCCGACTTCGTAACGATCAAGGGGTTGACCTCGACCAGGCTTGCGTCCTTTTCCAGGTAAAGCTTGTACAGTCCCATGGCGATGCCCTGGAACTCGGTAAGCTGCGTGCCCTTCAGCCCCAACCCGAACGCCAATTGACGGCATTGATACGCCTGCAGCCCGGCCGCCGGATGAATATTCACGGTCAGGATCTTCTCAGGGGTCTTCGCGGCGACCTCCTCGATATCCATGCCGCCCGCCGCCGATGCGATCAGGGCAATGCGCCCGCGCTCGCGGTTCAACGTGAGGGACAGATAAATTTCACGCTCGATGTCGGAGCCGGACTCGACGTACACGTGCTCGACGGGCAAACCTTCGGGCCCCGTCTGCTTTGTGACCAAACGAGTACCCAGCATGTCCTGCGCAGCAGAGCGCACCGTCTCCAGATTGCGCGCAACCTTTACGCCGCCGGCCTTGCCGCGCCCGCCCGCGTGCACCTGTGCCTTGACGACCCAAACGGGGCCGCCCAGCGCCTCGGCAGCCTTGACCGCCTCGTCAGCACTCGCCGCCACGCGCCCGGCGGGGACCGCAATGCCGTAGTTCCGAAAGA
>JAQGOF010000090.1 GCA_028293745.1 Gammaproteobacteria bacterium
TCCTTTATCCTCTCGCGCACGCTGGTGCCGACGTTGGCCGCCTATCTGTTACCGGCGCAGGTGGCGGCGCGTAAGGCGGGCGGCGAACCGAAAGGTTTCTTCGGCCGGTTCCAGGCCGCATTCGAGCAGCGCTTCGACCGGTTTCGCGACGGGTACCGAGAGTTGCTGGCCAGGGTAGTTGCGCGGCGCGGCCGATTCATCGCCGGGTTCGTGGCGGCGGCACTCGCCTCCATGATCGTGTTGGTGCCCTGGCTGGGGCGGGATTTCTTCCCGGGCATCAAGTCCGGCGAGATCGACATGCATTTCCGTGCGCCGATCGGGCTACGCCTCGAGGAGGCCAGCAAGGTGGCGGCCCTGGTGGACACTGCCGTAGGTACGTTGTTACCGGGCCAGGTGACCAACATCATCGACAACTGCGGTCTGCCGACCAGTGGCATCAATCAAGCCTACAGCGCGAGCGCCACGATCGGTCCGCAAGACTGCGATGTGACCATTGGCCTCAAGGACCAGGCCTCCCCGGTCGATGCGTATCGTGCGACTCTGCGCGATAAACTGCCGAAGCTGTTCCCCGGCACGAGCTTCACCTTCCCGGCCGGCGATATCACGGCCAAAATCCTGAACTTTGGCCTGCCGGCGCCGCTCGACGTGCAAATCGTCGGGCGCGATGTCGCAGCGAACATGGCCTATGCGCAACGATTGGTCGCCGAGATGCGCCGCATCCCCGGCATTGCGGATGTGGCAATCCAACAGACACTCGCCCAGCCGACATTGCTGGTCTCCTCGCATCGTGCCTTCGCGCTCGGCGCGGGGCTGACGGAATCCAACATCGCCAACAATGCGCTGGCGACGCTGTCGGGCTCCGGGCAGGTGGCGCCAACCTACTGGCTCGATTACAAGACGGGGGTGTCGCACCTCGTGAACCTGCAAACGCCGCAGACGCAGATGACATCGATGAACGATCTGGAAACGATTCCCATCGACCAGGGTAACGGCGATCCGAACGGACAGGGTGCGCAAATCCTCGGCAGCTTGAGCGAGATCACCCAGATCGGACGGCCGCTCGAGGTGTCACATCGCGACATCATGCCCGTGGTTGATATCTACGCGAGCAACGCGGGACGCGATTTGGGCGCAGTGAGCAACGCAGTCCAGGGTGTGCTGCAGCGGATGAAACACGACCTGCCGCATGGGGCGATCGTGCAGGTGCAGGGCCAGGGGGTGACGATGACGGCAGCCTACGTGCAGCTGCTCGTTGGGCTCGCGTTCTCTATCCTGCTCGTTTACCTGGTGATTGTCGTGAATTTCCAGTCCTGGCTCGATCCCTTCGTCATCATCACGGCGCTGCCGGGCGCGTTGACCGGGATAGTCTGGTCGCTGTTCCTGACCGACACCACGCTGTCAGTACCGGCTCTGACCGGCGCGATCATGTGCATGGGCACCGCGACGGCGAACTCGATCCTGGTGGTGTCCTTTGCCCGTGACGAGCTGGCGGCGCATGGTGATCCGATCCGCGCGGCCGTGACAGCCGGGTACTCACGATTGCGGCCCGTGCTGATGACGGCGCTGGCGATGGTGATCGGCATGCTGCCGATGTCGATGTCCAACACGCAGAATGCGCCGCTGGGGCGCGCGGTAATTGGCGGCTTGCTCGTGGCAACATTCGCGACATTGATGTTCGTACCCTGCGTCTTCGCCCTGCTGCACCAGAAGCGCTCAACTGTAGGAGAAGTGGCATGAAACGGCGCGCGTTGTTGATCGGTTTGCCGGCGGTGCTCATGGCGGCACTGTTGGTGTACGGCCTGGTAGGGCGCGAACGGACGGTCGCGGCTCTGGCGCGAGTCTCGAAGGAACAGGCGGTCGTGCCGGTCCAGGTCATCAGCGCTCAGAAGGGGCCCGCAACGCGCCCGCTCGTGCTGCCGGGAACGGTGAGCGCCTGGTACCAGGCGCCTATCTTCGCGCAAGTCGCCGGTTACGTGCACAGCTGGGACGAGGACTACGGAGCTACTGTGAAGGCGGGGCAACTCCTGGCGACGATCGACGCGCCGAGCCTGGATGCGCAGTACGCCGCAGCCAAGGCAAATCTCAATGTGGCACAAGCGAACTATCGACTTGCGGTCTCCACCGCGGCGCGCTGGCAGGCCCTGGCTGGAACGCCGGCCGTCTCCAAGCAGGAGGTGGATGTGCAGGCGGCCGGTGCGACCGCGCGCAAGGCCGAGATGGAAGCTGCGGCACAGGATGTCGCGCGCTATGCGGCACTCGAGGCATTCAAACGCGTCGTGGCGCCATTCGACGGCGTAGTAACAGCGCGTATGACCGATGTCGGCAGTTACGTCAACGCAGCAGGAGGCGATGTTTCGGTTCGTGGTACATCGACGGAACTTTTTACCGTTGCCGACGTGCATGAGATGCGGGTGTTCGTGTCGGTACCGCAGGACTATGCCAACCTGTTGGGTTCTAATATCACGGCGACGCTTCGCAAGCCTTCGCAACCAGGAAAATCCATTGCGGCGAAGTTCCTGACGACGGCACGGGCATTCGACGCAAACACGCGAACGGCGGTGACGGAGCTGACAGTGGACAACTCCGACCACGCACTGTGGCCCGGTACCTACGTCGACGTGGTATTCCAGGTGCCCACCGATCCGACGGTGCTCACGATGCCCGAAGCGGCTCTTATCTTTCGCGAGAACGGCGCGCAGGTGGCGATTGTCGACGCGCAGAACCGCATTCACCTGCGCAACGTGACACTCGGTCAGAATCTAGGGAAAACGGTGCAGGTCACGAGCGGAGTGTCACCCAGCGATAAGCTCGTGAACAATCCTCCCGCGGGCTTGCTGGAGGGGCAGTCGGTCCAACCCGTAACACCGGTTACCGGCTATGCCTCGGCGACGCAGAAGACGCAGGCACAGCCGGCGCCCGCGGATGCCGCCGGTGAACATGAGCAGGCGAGCACACCGTGAAACGACATGCCACGGCGCTGGTCGCATCGCTTGGTGTCGTACTGCTCTCGGGGTGCGAGCTTGCTCCAGTCTATGATCCACCGCATTTCATACTACCGGCGTCCTATCAAGGCAGCGCTCCCTTTGGGGTAGCCCATCCGGACGCGGCGCTCTCACCGCGCGGGGACTGGTGGACGTTGTTCGGCGACGAGCAGCTGAATCAGCTCGAGGACCAACTAGGGCGTGCGAACCCCACCCTCCAGGCTGCCGCGGACGCCTACGGCCAAGCACGGAGCCTGGCAGCTGAGGCGCAGTCAGCGCTCTCTCCGCAGGTGAGTGCGAGCGCAGGAATGTCGGAGAACAAGTCATCCGTGAATCGTCTCTTTCGCAACCCCACCAGCATCGCGCCGATTCGGGAGTCCTCGAATCAGATCGGGGTAGCGGCATCATGGGAGCCGGATTTCTGGCATGCACTGCGCAACAGCGCGCACGCGCAGAAGCGGCTGGCGCAGGCCAGCGCCGCGGACCTGGCGACTGCGCGGTTGAGTCTCCAGGCGGAGTTGGCGAACGACTATATCGCCGTGCGCGGACTGGATGCACAACTCGATGTACTGCGGCAGTCGATCGTCTCGTATCAGGCGGCGGCCGAGGTGGCGCGGCTACGCACGCGCGGGCAGATCGCTTCCGGTCTCGATCTGGCGCGGGCGTTGAGCCAACTCGACTCTGCGCAGGCTCAAGAGACCGAGACCCGGCTGCAGCGCGATCTGATGCAGCATGCCGTGGCCGTGCTGATCGGTGAGATGCCGAGCACCTTCTCGATCGCACCCATCAGCGAATTCCGGTTGACTCCACCGAAACTCCCTACGGGCGTGCCTTCGGAGCTGCTGCAACGCCGACCCGACATCGCCAGCGCCGAACGTCAGATGGCGTCCGCGAACGCCTCGATTGGTGTGTCGCGCGCTGCCTTTTATCCCAATGTGACATTCAACCTGGCGGGAGGATTCGAGGATAGCGGATTCAACCTGTTGAGCCTGCCGAACAGCCTCTGGTCAGTGGGCGCGGGAGCCGTGATGCCGCTGTTCGATGCGGGCCTGCGACGGGCGCAGTTGCGTCACTCGTGGGCGCAATACGCGCAGACGCGCGACAACTATCGTGCCACGGTGCTGGCTGCCTTCCAGGAAGTGGAAGACGGGCTGAGCCAGACTCAACGTCTGGTAACAGAGGATACGCAAGAACACGAGGCCAGCGATCAGGCCGCGCAGGCGCTGTCCATCTCGACCATGCTGTACAAAGACGGCCTCGATAATTATCTGAGCGTCGCGGTTGCGCAGGTGCAGGCACTCGACACGCAGCTCACCGAGGTGCGGCTACGGATCCGCCAGACCCAGGCAGCCGTGTCGCTGATTCGCGCTTTGGGCGGCGGATGGACGGTCCAAGGACTGCCCGACGAAAAGCAGACCTTGCAGTTCACGGAATCCGACTACGGCGTGCCCGCAGGGAAGTGATCAGCTCGAGCTCGTAGCTACAGCTGTAACTCGCATTCCGATATCCGAAATCGATGCATGACTGGGCGGACGTACATTAAATTCTCCACGGCCTGACGATAACGAGGACGAGTGATGAAACTATTTAATTGTGCTGTCGCGGTTGCTGTTGTTGCAGTTGGCTTCATGGCGACCGCTCCCAAATCCGAGGCTCAGGTTAGCATCAACATCGGAGCGGCACCCGTATGCCCTTACGGCTATTATGACTACGCTCCCTACGCCTGTGCTCCCTACGGCTACTACGGGTCGGAATGGTTTAACGGTGGTGTCTTCATCGGTGCGGGCCCGTGGTTTCACGGCCCAGCGGGCTTTCACGGCCATGTGGACAACCGCTTCGATATTCACCGCGGTTATGGAGGTCCGTTACCGAATCGTGGCGATCACCCTGAGCCGGGAAGGGGTTTCGATCACATCGACCATTTCAGAGGAAATGAAATGCGGGATGGGCGCGGCCACGTAGGCGGTGGCAGACGCTAGGGGGATCCACAGCTCCCCCGTGACGGGACCGAGACGCACCGAACAACACTCGTGGCGTCGCGTGGCAGGTTGGCTCGGTGCAGCATTCGCCGCGGCTGCAGTGGTTGGTCTGGCGTCCCATCTGTTGGGGACGCACGACCTCCCACTAGCGCACGCGTTGACAGAGGTCCTGGGTCACAACGTGACCCAGATTGCGGCCATCATGGTCTTCGCGATGACCTATGTGGCCATTGCTCTGGGTAGATTTCCGGGCCTGCGTCTTGATCGCACGGGGGCCGCGCTTGCGGGCGCGGCTTGTATGGTCGTCACGGGCGTGTTGACGCTCAACGAAGCGTACGAGGCGCTCGACTTCAACACGATCACACTGCTGCTGGGCATGATGATCGTGGTCGCCAATCTGCGGCTGTCCGGGCTCTTCCGACTGGCTAGCGGGTGGGTGGCCACGCATGCACGCCATCCTGTGATCTTGCTGTCGGCAGTGACCTTGGTTTCAGGCGTTTTTTCGGCCTTCTTTGTCAACGACACTATCTGTCTGGCGCTGACACCACCAGTCATCGAGATCGCGATCCTGCTGAAGCGCAATCCCGTGCCCTATCTTCTCGCCGTCGCCATGGCGTGCAATGTCGGCAGCACCGCGACGATCACGGGCAATCCGCAGAACATCATCATCGGGAGCTTCTCGCATATACCCTACGTGACGTTCGCCTCGGCGCTGGCGCCGGTGGCGGCGGTGGGTCTGCTGCTCACGATCGCATTAATCGCGCTCATCTTCCGCACGGAGTTCTGGACGACCGCTGCTCTACAGGCCCAGCCTCTACGGACTCGCGCAGACCTTCCTCTCGTGTTGAAGTCCGTCCTGGTCGCGCTTGGAATGATCGTGGCGTTCTTTCTCGGGCTGCCGCCAGCGGGCGTGGCGATCGTCGCCGGCGTGCTCATGCTATTCACTCGCCGCGTCAAACCCGAAAAGGTCTACGCCGAGGTTGACTGGCCGCTGCTCGTAATGTTCGCGGGCCTCTTCATCGTCGTTGCCGGGCTCGAGAAGAGCGTCTTTTCACCGCACGTCATCGCCGCCGTCGGTGCCCTGCACCTGGAACACCTCCCCATCTTGGGAGGTCTTACGGCTCTGCTGTCAAACATCGTGAGCAATGTGCCCGCGGTCCTGGTCATAAAACCCTTCCTGGGGCAACTCCCGGATCCGCAGCGGTCGTGGCTCGTTGTGGCGATGGCCTCCACACTTGCCGGCAACTTTACTCTCGTAGGCTCGGTCGCGAATCTGATTGTCGTGCAGCGCGCGCGGGGACAGGGGGTGGAGATTGGATTCTGGACCTACTTCAAAGTCGGCGCACCGCTCACAGCACTGACCCTGGTGATCGGAGTGCTGTGGCTATGAACTGCCCGCCAGGACAGCGGAGTCTGAAGCCGCTCGAATGGCAGCCGGAACGAGGTGTCGCGTCGGGAGCTGCGACACCTCGATCCAGCCACCGGCTACGTGGGAGCCATCGCCGCCATCACGGGCTGCAGGCGGGTCGGTGTTGCCGACGGGATCAGAGCGTCGGGTGAGCGGTTGGAGGGGTTTTCAGCATCAGAGGCCATTGCATCGACCAGGCTCTTGGGTCGCATATCGGTCCAATGCTGATTGACGTAGTCGAGACACGCTTGGCGGCTGTCCGCCGGGTGCACGACTTTCCAGCCGCGCGGCACTTCAATGAAAGATGGCCAGAGTGAGTATTGTGCCTCGTCATTGATCAGCACCACATAGGTGGCGTTCTCGTTCTCGAAAGGATTGGTCATGATCAGTTCCTTCTTTCAGTACTTGTCCCCGGCCGCGCCCGGAGAGCTCCGGTTCAAGATGACACTCGAAACGGTGTGTCGCGGCTCACCGTTGTGGGTTGCACCGTATTCGGATGATGTCCCGCGTCCGTGGGTGTCATCCGTTCCAACTCGGTGCGCAAGAGAGACCCGATCTTCGCAAGCGACTCTGGCTCTGTCATGAGCTGATGGCGGCAGGGAACCTCCCGTATCTGAATCTTCCCGCTGATGTAGGGCTGCCATGCCTGCGGCGGAGGCTCATCGCCCGTCCGGTCGGCCGTGGCGCTGAAGAGCAGCAGCTCGCCATGAAATCGTGCAGGGATGAAGTTGGAAGCCAACAGATGATTGTTCTTCGCAACATCGTACATGGCCTATATGTGATGCTCCTGAAGAGTCGATAGCGCATCACCGTCACGCCGCAGGAATTCCATCACTGTGGACACATCCAGCGGGTCGTCGCCGGCATCACGGCCGAGATCCTTCATCAATCCTGACAGGATCTCCTGCATTTGTGGAAATTCCAGGAATTGTGTCTGCGTCAGCGGGTACGCGTCGAGCAGTGCCAGCAACCCCACTTCGTCACCTTCCTGTTGCAGCCGGCAGGCGACGGCGTGGGCGATCAGGCCCCGAGTGACCAACCCAACAGATAATAATGACCAGAGGGTTGTACGCGTCGAATGTGCTCGACGTATTGAGCTGCCATCTCGTGGAGATCGTCGGGCAGCTTTGCCGGAGCGCTCATGCCGTGCGCCTGCAGGCCGTAGATCGGGTACTCGGGAGGGATATGTTGTAACAATCCAGAGTAACACCAACTGAGGCCTCCGAGCGGGTGCATGCAGAACAATGCCAGACGATTTCCGTAAGGCCGCAGCGGCAGCATGACCTCCAGGGGATCCGCATTCGAGGACCCCGAGATCCGCTCTGTCAGGCCGGCAACAGTGGGTGCCTCGAAGAGTGTACGGATGGAGATATCAACGCCCAACGTAGCGCGAATCCGGGTGATCAGACGCGTCGCCAGCATCGCGCAGGACGCCGCAAAGATGCACATCAGTGCCGCGGTGTCCGAAGCGGACATCGGCCAGGTGAAAGCAGGCGAGGGCGTTGATTTCACCGTGGATGCGTTTCCGGATGAGGTGTTCCATGGAACGGTCTCGCAGGTGCGCAAAGCGCCAAGCACGACCTCCAACGTCGTGACCTAAGAAACCATCATCGATGTGGACAATCCAGAGCAAAAGCTCTTCCCGGGAATGACTGCGGACGCCTCCATTCTCGTCGGCCGCAAGGTCAACGCCCTGAAAATCGCGAACGCCGCTCTGCGTTACGCCCCGCCGGAAGATGCGCACTTTGATCGGCGCCCACCGGCGAAGCTGGGTCGTGGTCAACGACTCGCCTATGCATTGGCGGGCGACGGCATGCGGCTGCGGCCCCTGATTGTCAAAGTGGGTATTACCGATGGGGTGGATACGGAAGTTCTCGCCGGCGTTACCGAAAGTACGCGTGTCGTGATTTCGACTCTGGCACCGCAGGCCAGGCGCAAGGACTCGCCCCCGCCGCCCGGCTGAATCGGCACACGGCGAGACAGCACGACCATAGGTCCTGAGCACTACCCCGCTACCCTCATGCAAGATGCAAACACAACAGTCCTCGTGCAGCTGCGGGATGTCGAAAAGACCTATCGCACGGGCGAGGTCGAAGTGCAGGAGGTGCGCGGCGTGCGGCTTGCAATTGAGCGCGGCGAGTTCGTCGCCATCATGGGGGCAAGTGGTTCGGGCAAGTCCACCCTGATGAACATACTCGGTTGTCTCGACAAGCCCACGAGTGGTGAATATGTACTCGACGGCCTTGGCGTCGCCGGGCTCGACCGCAAGCGGCTGGCGGCATTGCGCAACAGGAAGCTCGGCTTCGTGTTTCAAAGTTTCAATCTTCTGACACGTACGACAGCGCTCGAAAACGTGGAGTTGCCCATGCTCTATAGCGTGCCCATCATTCCCAGGCGCGCCCGCAGGCAGCGCGCCATTGGAGCTCTCGAAAGAGTCGGCCTGCGCGAGCGCGTAGGTCACTATTCCAACCAGTTGTCGGGCGGCCAACAGCAGCGTGTAGCCATCGCCCGCGCCTTGGTCAATCGGCCGGAGCTGCTGCTGGCCGACGAGCCGACCGGCAATCTCGATACCCGCACCAGCATCGAAATCATGGGTCTGTTCCAGGAACTGAACGAGTCCGGCCTCACCATTGTCATGGTCACTCACGAAGTTGATATCTCGGCCTATTGCAAACGCGTCGTAGTGATGCGCGACGGCATTGTTATCAGCGATAACCGCAATGAAGTACGGCGCTGCGCCCAGACCGAACGTGCGGCCCTGGACGAGGTGGAGCACACGGCGCGGCTTGCTTGAGCAGGTTCGCCGCCAGCTGACACCTCCGGCGCCCTGAGCATGTTGACTATCCTCAAACTCGCACTGCTGCAGTCCTGGGAGACCTCCTTCGTGGCGCTGCGTGCTCTGCGACGTAACAAGCTGCGCTCCGGTCTGACGGCACTGGGTATCATCATTGGGGTGGCTTCAGTCGTGGCGATGGTGGCCATGGGCAATGGAGCGCGAGTGCGCATCCAGAGTCAGGTTGCTTCACTGGGCCAGAATCTGCTCACGATCTTGGCAGGCGCCAGCCACTCCGGCGGTGTATCAGGGGGGCTGGGCAGCGCCAGTGCGCTCACGCTGGGTGATGCGGAGGCCATCCGCCGTGAAGTAGCAGACGTAGTCGCGGTCAGTCCTGAAATCTCCACGTCCGCGCAGGCCATTTCCAATGGCCGCAACTGGTCTACGAGCATTGTTGGCGAGTCGCCGGATTATCTCGTCATTCGCGAGTGGAAGCTCGCCTCGGGATCGATGTTCACGGAGCGCGATGTGCGCGCCGCGGCCAAGGTCGCTCTGATTGGTTCCAAGACTGCACATGAGCTGTTCGGTCCTCTCGATCCTGTTGGTCAGGCGGTGCGCATCAAGAACATTCCATTCGCAATCACCGGCGTACTCGCGAGCAAGGGTGCAGGCATGGGAGGGCAGAACCAGGACGACCGCATAATAGTTCCCTACACCACGGCGATGAAGCGGATCACGGGGGACAGGTACCTGCGTTCAATCAACTTACAGGTCGTCAGCTCGGAGCGTATGGACGCCGCGCAGCAACAGGTCACGAGCCTTCTTCGCCAGCGTCATCGTCTGGCGGCGGATCGCGAGGACGATTTCAACATTTTCAATCAAAAGGAAATTGCCGATACCGTGAGCGAGGTCACCGGGGTCATCACGCTGCTGCTCGGAGCCATCGCCAGCATCTCGCTCCTGGTTGGTGGCATCGGCATCATGAACATCATGCTCGTCAGCGTTACCGAACGCACGCGGGAGATAGGTATTCGAATCGCCGTGGGAGCGCAGCCGTCCGCCATCAAGTTGCAGTTTCTCTCGAATCCATGATTCTCAGCGTGCTGGGAGGGTTCGTCGGAGTAGCTTGTGGCATCGCCATCTCGCGGCTCGTCCAGGTCTTTGCGGATTTCAAGGCGATCGTTACGCTCGGGTCGGTCGTCCTCGCGTTCGGCGTGAGCTGCGCGATCGGGGTATTTTTTGGCTTTTATCCCGCTCGCAAGGCAGCGGCCCTGGATCCGATCGAGGCGCTGCGATACGAATGAGGGGCCTGCCCGATGGGCTGACCCTTATGACCAGGCTGCAGATCGCGGAGCCGACGGACGCACCGACTGCATTCATCGCGGAGGGTACATGCCTGAATCGTCACGAGATCTTGCCAAGGAACGATGCCGTGTGCTCCTGGTTCCCGGCATAGGCAATTCGGGGCCGGAGCACTGGCAGAGCCACTGGGAGCGGCAGCACGGTTCCTATCTGCGCGTGCAGCAGAGCGATTGGGAAAATCCTGTCTGCACCGACTGGATGGAAACCTTGGAAGGTGCGGCTCAGCGCGCCGGACCAGACGTACTCATCGCGGCCCATAGTCTTGGGTGTTTGCTGGTTGCTCACTGGCTGGCTCGGACTTCCTGCAGGGTCAAAGGGGCGCTGATGGTGGCCGTCCCGGACCCGAATGGCAGCAACTTTCCGGCCCAGGCTTTAGGTTTTGCGCCCGTCCCCCGGGGGTATTTTGCCTGCCCAAGTACTGTTGTCGGCAGCATCGACGACCCCTACGGCGGTCCCGAGTTTGCACGCCAGTGTGCCCATGAGTGGGGCAGCCGATTGGTCAGCATCGGGCCAGCTGGACATATCAACGCAGCTAGCGGTCTCGGGGCGTGGAGTGAAGGTCATCGCTTGCTTGAGGGACTGATGACCGGATCTGTCGTGTGATCCGGAGACAGGGTCTATGGTGACGGCTCGCCGTAGAGCACGCCGCGGCCGTCGGTACCGACATATACGCGTCCAAATACGCGCTGGTCGGCGGAGATGACGCGAAAGCGTCTGCCATATTCGTGTGCAGCGTCGTTGATACGTAACCAACTCGCGCCGGCATCGTCGGACCGCCAGATTGCCTTGAGATCGCCGCGCGTGCCGATCGCAAAGAGGGTTGGATAGTCGCCATCCGCCTTTGCCTTGCCGAAGGCCAGCGCGGTAACCACCAGATCGCCGCGCCGCTCTGTGAAGCTATGACCACCGTCAACCGAGTGGTAGAGGCCTCTGCGGCACACCAACCACACATCTTGAGCCCTCCCCGGTGTCGCGAGCAGCGGCCAGGCGTCTTCCGCTCGCGTTGGTTGCTCTGCGCACGGGTGTGCGGGCAATCCACTGCTGCGAAGGACTGCAAAACTCTGGCCGCCATCGTCGCTGACAGCAATGCGCGATTGCTCGAAGTCCAAGACATAGAAACGGCGCGCGTCAACGCGATCAGCCACTGGGCGTGCGAAGTCCTGCAGGCCGCGCACGGCGATCCAGCTTCGACCGCGATCGCGCGTGAGCGCGGGTACCCTCGTGGTGGCAATGAACGTCAAGCCGTCCGCGGTGACAGTAACCACGGCCTCGATCTCGCGGCGGCGGTTGCCAGGGTCAGTGCGCTCTGTGAGCGCTGGTAGCTGAAGCGGTGTCCAGCTCCTGCCAAAATCCTGTGACCAGGCTGCCATGGCGAGGTTGCCTCGCACCCGGCCACTGCGTACCACGATGTTCGGAGCCCGGCCCGCGAAATCGAGAGTGTTGGTGTTGTCGAATACGGGATTGGTAAACATAGTCGGCGGCGAGGCTCGCAGATCTTCGTGCACGAACCCGCCTATGTCTCCAAAGCCGGAGAGCAGCGCGGGACCCGACGGAGGACTCACCAGCGCCAGAATCGCCGTCTCCTCGATACCTTTGACCCAGGGCTGCCAGAGAATCGGCCGCGCACCACTTGCCTGCAGCGGCTGATCGCTCGCATACACTGTCGCGCCCGTCGTGTAGGCGATGTGATTTGAGTTGAACGGGTCGATGGCAACACCTGCCATCCACCAACCGAATTTGGCATGCGCTTCACCCCAACGCAGGAAGGGTGAGGCACTCGCATCGATCTTACTGAGTGGCCGCAGACTCAGCCAGTGCTGCCCGGCGTCCGTGCTGCGCCAAAGGGTATCTCGGTCCATCCACCAGTCTACTGTCGCTACCACAAGCGTATTGGGCCGCTGGACATCGAGCGTCAGGCCCATGAATCCACCGGGCGGCTTGGGCAGCGCGGAAGACGGCGTGATGTCCTGCCAAGAGAGAATTGACGTGTCGAGCTTGAAGACTGCGCCGTCTGTGACGCCGTTGGGTCCGATCCCGTTGCTGTAAGTCAAATACAGCATTCCATATGCATCGAGCTGTGCGCGCACCGGGAGCAGGTCGGCGCGTGGCTCCCCCGGCACCATCTGCCAGCTCGCACCCGCGTCAATGGAGCGGAACAAGTGATGTTGCCCGCCATCCGCAACGCCGACGAAAAGAGTCTTGGTGGGAGTACCGCCGGCTCCGGTCCGTGGGTCAAACACTACGAAGCTGATGCCGGCATGTGTGTGATGAGGATTTGGAGTACCCAGTCCCGCAACCGGAAAAGTCGCAACACGAGACCAAGTGCGGCCGCGATCGCCACTGCGTTGCAGGCCGTCGTGGCGAGAGCCGAAATAGACGATGTCTGTATCGTGCGGATCGACCGCGAGTCGCTCGCCAAGTCCGCGCCCGTCCTCGTTGCCACCCATCCGGAAGGGTACCGGGAAGAGATTCCAGCTCTCGCCCCGGTTGTCAGATCGAAGGATGGCCGCAGGACCGGAGCTGTACATTCCGGCGGCGGCGTAGACGACCTCGGCATTACGCGGATCAGGCGCCACACTTTCCACACCGAAATAGTTGCCCTCGGACATACCATCCTGCAGCGGAATCCAGCGCTGCTGACTCTGGTCGTAGCGATAGAGTCCACCGATGTCTGTGCGTAGAGATCCGTGCGCGTCACGGGCCCGCAGACGCGGATCGCGTGCAAGGTGATCCGCTGATTGTGGTCGCCGGCCCGCTCGAGATTGCTCCCGGAAAGGTTGCGGCTCGTGGCAATCATCGAACGCCTACATGAATTCCGGGGCTGCGCTGAGGCAGGCTACGACGGCGTATGGGCCACACTCTCACGACACTTGTTTTTGCCCTTTTGAGCCGGGCCGTACCCTCAGTGTACGCCGCATCGTCGCATTGGCCCGTCTCGAACTGCAAGGCGGGCGACGCTCGCGCCGACTTGCAGGATGATGCAACAAAGGCGACGATCGCTGCAAATTATGCATCGATCTTTGTCTGCGGTCCTATTTCCCGGCTATCGTCGTCGCGTGCTTGGGCCCGCCCGTTTTTGAGGCGAGCGCGGGCACTGCCGTCGGGAAGACAAAATTTGAACCGTTCGACCAGTTCGACTCAAGTTAACCCCGTTCTAAGTCAGAACTGCCAAGATTCGGACACTGCAGTGTTTACTGCAAGGCAACTGCTGCCGCCACAAACTCGGGAAACGTCAGATCAGCTTGATCAGTCCCGCATTGGTCGGCGCAAATCCACACCGGTCGAAGTAAAATCCTCTGAGGTGACTCTCGAAATCAACATGCAGCCATTCGCATCGTGCCTTCCGAGCTTCCGTTATAGAGATAGCGAGCATCTCTGTTGCGAGCCCTCGGTGCCGCCAAGCGTCGGCCACCACAGTGTCTAGAATGAATGCATGCAATGCTCCGTCCCACGCAACATTGACAAACCCCACCAGGTCTCCGGCATTCTTTGCGCATACCCATCCGAGGCTGTGACGATTGACTTGCGCCCACCAATCGTCACTGAAGAAACGATGGTGAAAACCCTCAGCGTGTAGCCGGTTCAACGCCTCATTGCTGAATTTGTCTCGCCAAACGTATGCGATGTCCATGAGCGGAAAGGGGGGGCGTGGTCAAGATTTCTAATTATAGGGCACTGCGCGCCTTCGTGAACCAAGACGCGTCGAAGCGCGCTCTTGCCGGACCCCTAATTTGTATCTTTCGAAAGGCAAAGCGCCGCTCGCCTCGACAAACGCGGTTCCTGGCGTGCTTACCATCAGGCGGTCAGCCGCAACAACTCATCACCGGCGATCTGGCGTAGATAGGCACCCAGGAGGGTGGTGGTCTGCGCATGGGCGATGCGTGTTGCGGAATGTCTGTCTCAGGCGGAGTCGCTCCACATCGTCACTCTAAACTGGCTGAGAGAGTACAAGGCTGGCTTGGTCTAGTCGCCACCTCATGCGCGGTCCCCTGACAGCCCCGCAGTCAGTTGAATCACGCTCGTAGAGAATCCAACGACGCAATCATCGCGGCGATTCTCATCGGGTCGGTGGCATTCAGGTGCGCAGGGATGAATCCAAGAGTCACGCCCCGTTTGGTCGTCTCAGTCGCGGTGTATCCAACCGGAGTACTGCATGAGCTATGCAAGGCCGGGACACGCGTACTGCGGACGAGTGTCATGACGTTGTCCGGCGTTAGTCCCGCACCGGCCATGATCTCGATACGGCCTGCTGCCTGTTCGACAAGACTGCGAATCACCGCGCTGCCGCTGACCGCATCGGGAGCCCCGCCTGAGGTCAATACGCGAACAAAGCCGAGCTCAATCGCGGTTTCCAGGGCCGCATGGAAATCCGGAGCAAGATCGAACGCACGGTGCAGCACAGCGGGTAACCCGGCAGCATGTTCGAGCAGCGCACGCAATATCTCCTCATCCAGGCTCCCATCGACCCGGCTGGCACCGATCACTATCCCGGCGAGTCGCATTGACCGTACGATGTCGATCTCACGGCGCATCAGATCCACATCGCGGACGTCATAACGGAAATCGCCTGCGCGCGGACGGATCAACACAAAGCAGGGAGTGGCTTTTGTCGCGGCAATCGCCATCAACCCCGCGGAAGGGGTAAGACCTGCCAGATTCAGCGCAGAGCACAGTTCGATGCGATCGACACCCGCGCGAGCGGCGACGTCCGGCCCCGCGACCGAATCGACGCAGATCTCGAGGCATGGTTTATGCGCCGTCACTCTTGAAAACTCTTGCTGTAGTGGAGCGCAGTTTGGTTGGACGCGTCGCAGACAGCATAGGTAAAACCCTTCTGGACAGCCCACGCGCCGATCTCTCCCGATTTGCTGATCGCAAGAAAGCCGACCTGGAAGTCCTTCTCGCGGTTGGCTGGGCGCTGCATGATCCGGTGAACTGCCTCTTGGCAGGCATCCGTAGGAGAATGTCCTTGTCGCATCAGTTCCACGACCAGAAAGCTTCCGGCATTGCGTATGACCTCCTCACCGACCCCGGTTGATGTTGCAGCACCGATGTTGTTATCCACGTAGAGGCCTGCACCAATGATAGGGCTGTCGCCGACGCGGCCGCGCATCTTCCACGCCATACCGCTTGTGGTGCAGGCGCCCGCCAGATTGCCACGTTGATCAATTGCCAGCATGCCAATGGTGTCGTGATTGCCGGGCCCTCCCGGGGTGTGGCTGACGGTCGGGGACTGCTGGCCGTAATCCTTGTTCTCACGATTCGGGACGGGCTTGTAATCCGATTTTTGGCGCCATTGCTGCCAGGCCTGGCCGGACTCCGCCGTGAGAAGCTTCTCGCGCTCAAATCCCTGCTCAACCGCAAACTGCGTAGCCCCTTCGCCGACCAACAGCACGTGCGGGGTCTTCTCCATGACACGTCGTGCTACCGAGATCGGATGAGCGATGTACTCCATTGCCGCTACCGC
The DNA here is from genome assembly GCA_028293745.1 of Gammaproteobacteria bacterium. GTDB lineage: Bacteria > Pseudomonadota > Gammaproteobacteria > Steroidobacterales > Steroidobacteraceae > 13-2-20CM-66-19. The sequence goes on from JAQGOF010000090.1 coordinate 15,971, forward strand.
GCCACAATTCCCAATTTCGTCCATGATGCTGGCGTCCAGCGTGACGTGCCCATCGCGATCGGGATAGCCTGCACGACCGACCGAGTGATTTTTAAGGCGCAACGCCCGCGGAGCCGGTGCTATTGCTGCGCGCAAGTACCGGCGTGCTCAAGCCAAGCGCGCCCAGAACGAACCGTCGAGTCACCATGAATTGACCCTGATCGAGTGGATGGAGATGGAGAGACCGGTGGAGCGGCGATTCTACCCGACGCGCTATCTGGCATGGAACTGCAAGGGCGCGTGTGCGTCAAACACCTTGTCACGGACCTGCTGATAACATCAGTGATATGGAAAAGAGTTTTAAAGCGGCGCTTGCGGTATGCGGCTCAATCGGGTTGGTGACGCTCATCGGATGCGCGACCACGGCTCGGACTGCTGAGGAGCAGGCGGCTGACGCCGACGTTCAGGCCAGGGTGGAGGCTGCGCTCAACTCGGATTCCAGGGTCTATGCACGGCACGTGGACGTGAATGTTGATAGGGGCGTGGTTTATCTGGGCGGCTACGTCTGGTCCGACAGCGAGCTGCGTTTTGTCAAAGCGGACGCGGCGGCTGTTCCAGGTGTGCTGGCGGTGGCGAACCAGATAGAGCTGATGCGCGGAGGGATGTCAGGCACGAGCAGGTAGCCTCGACTACGGCGCTGGCGAAGTAAGGCAACCGAAGACTCCGGTCTGCCCTATCCACTCGATGAGGGCGCTGGGTTACCGGCATCCTCCTTCACGAGTCGTGCACGAATCTGCTGCAATTCCATCCGGCGTTTAGCGTCAGGCTGGGGGTAAGTCATCCTGAGTCCCGCAAGCGTGTCCAGGATGATCTGCGAAACGATCAATCTTGCGTTCCGCTTGTCGTCGGCGGGAACGGCGTACCAGGGAGCGTCCTGTGTGCTCGTGGCACTCAGGCATTTCTCGTAAGCCTTCATGTATTGATTCCAGAATGCTCGCTCCTCAACATCCGCAATGCTGAACTTCCAGTTCTTCTCAGGCTCATCAATCCGTTTCAGAAAGCGCTTGCGCTGCTCTTCCGCCGAAATGTGCAGGAAGATTTTGACGATCAGCGTTCCGTTGCGGTGCAGGTGGTCCTCGTGGTCTACGATCGACCGATATCGGCCCTTCCAGACGGTTCGTGCGTCAAGGACGGACGGCAGCAAGCCCTCGTTTGCGAGAATCTCCGGATGCACGCGAGCGATCAGGACTTCTTCGTAGTAGGAGCGATTGAAGATACCGATCTGCCCGCGTTCCGGGAGGACGCGGGTTGTACGCCACAGGAAGTCGTGCCTGAGCTCTTCCTCGTTAGGTTGTTTGAAACTATACACCTTGCATCCTTGCGGATTGACACCGGACATCACGTGCGCGATAGCGCTGTCCTTTCCCGAGGCGTCCATCCCCTGGAAGATCACGAGCAGTGCATAGCGGTCGTAGGCGTAGTGGAGCCGCTGCAGAGCAGAAAGTTGGTCAACGTGTTCCTGCAATTGCTTCCTGTAGTGCCGCTTCGACTTGTACAGGGGCTGCACGAGCGTGGGCCACTTCTTGAGCTTGACCTCCTTGCCCGGTGGCACACGGAAGTCGCTGCATTTGATTTTCATTCTGCCCTCAATAGAAACTGCGCAATCAGCGTGCTCACAGCCTCCGGCTGCTCTTGTTGTACCCAGTGGCCTGCGTCATCGACCAGGTAAACACCTCCAAATTGTGTGCAAGCCTTGGACATCATTGCATCCAGCGCGCCAGGACTCTGATGGGCGCCCCAGTCACTTTTACCCGCGATAAAGCTCGCAGGTACGTCAATCGCGCGGCCCGAGAACAGCTGCAGTTCTGCGCTGCTGCCTGGATCGGTTATATGACGGTACCACTGCAAACCGCCCTGGAATCCTGTTCGGGCAAACTCAGCGCTATACACTCGAAGCTCATTCTCTGGTAGCCAGGCGCACGCTGCGATTTCGGCGTCAGTGGGTGCCTCTGCGGCCACGGTCTCGGCCATCCCCTTGTCGAGATCCATGATGTAGTACTTGGGCATCTTCGCCAGCTCCTCGGCGCCCCACGATGTGAGCGGGAAGGGTTTGTTCTGTTTCCAGTCAGCGCTCTTGTAGTGGTAGTAAGCACGTAGGAATGCGTGAATACCCTGCGGGCAGTTACGCATGTTGCTGTCGGCCGTCCGGGTGGAATAAAACCACTGGTAGTGCATTCTGGGAGGATGCAGAGCTGCGAGTGAGGCCTGTATGCTGGCCGCGGTCGGGGATGCGATCTCATCGTGTTGAGGCGATGTATTCGTGGTCTTGACCGCTAGCGATGGCGGTCCGGAAAACGGAGCACTCAGCAACACTACAGAGCGGAATACGTCCGGGCGTACCAATGCACACCACGCGGCAACCGGGGAGCCGTAATCGTGTCCTACAACCGACGCGACGGATCGATAACCCAATGCAGAGACCAGACCGAGTGCGTCTCTCGCCAAGTTGAGAAGCCGGAATGAGCCGACATCGCCGTCATAGTTGCCGTCCCAACCTGTCGTGCGTCCGTAGCCTCGCTGGTCCGGAGCGATCACATGAAAACCCGCGGACGCGAGTGCCGGCATGATCTTTCGCCAGCTGTACGCAAGTTCCGGGAAGCCATGCAGAAGCAGGACGCACGGTCGATGCGGGGCCTCGAAGCCCGCTTCAAGCACGTGCATTGAGAGACCGTTTCCGTTATCCACAAAGCGCGAGCGTAGACCAGGCGCTAGAGGCGCCATCTCATACGCAAATGCGGTGCCGCGGCCCAATGTCACGATGCTCGTCCTGTTAGGCCTTAATGCGGCTATTTTGCCTGCGATTGGCTAAATCGGCAGGAATACGCAGCAAGCCGGAGAGCCAATCGGCCGTGGCTACTGCGCGGCGACCTCCACGCGCGAGTCGTTGAAGCAGGCACCATCGGCGAGGTCGGCTTTATGCGCTGGAGCCAATGCCGACACCGTCTGTCGGTTCGGACTCGTCCGAAGCCACGCGCCTTTGTCCGAGCTGACCACACCGGGGCGCACGGTAACGGTGATCCGCAGCGGTAAAAACACTTGGCCCAACTCATTCCATACTTTCACTACCTCCCCGTCATCCAGCCCGCGTACCGCGGCGTCAACAGGATTCATGTCCAGCACCGGAGTTGCATCATTGCTCGAAAGACCCCCAAACGTGGAAGTGATGCGTTTATCTGAGGCAGGTGTTATCAGCGTCAGCGGATAGGGGGAGACTACTGGCCGGTATCCGGGGAGCGCTGCGCCATAACGCGCGCCCAGCGTCGGCGATTCCAATTCGACCTTGCCACTGGGTGTTCGCGGTGAAACATTCTGGAAGAGGACCGGCTCCTCCCCGGCGTATTCCATCTTCATCGCCCGATCGATGGGAAGCTTGCTCGCGCGGATTCCCTGCATGCGCGGATCCTCCAGGTTCAATGCCTCGTCCATCAGCTCGACGTCACTCTCCCTGAAAGCCGCGTCAGTAAAGCCGAACCTGCTGGCAAGCCGCCGGAATATTTCGGTATTCGGCAGGCTCTCACCCACCGGCGGAATGACTGGCTCGGCGCGCTGCAGGAATTGCTGCCCGTAGGCGGCATAGATGTCCGCATGTTCGAAGTGCGTGCAGGCCGGCAAAATGACATCCGCATACGCCATGCTGTCGGTCATGGCCACTTCGATGCCGACGATGAACAGATCGTCTCGCGCCAACCCCTGCTTCAGACGGTTTTGATCGGGATGGACGATGACTGGATTGTGGTTGTAGATGAACAGCGCTTTGAGCGGCGGGTCCAGGTTCTCATCGAGGAGCAGCTTGCCGACGTCAATGATGTTGATGGTCCGCGTTTGCGCTGGCACCAGATCGGTGCGGGTTAAACGATCTGGGGTCTTCGGAAAGGCGTGGCCTGCACCACCCACCAACCCACCGCCGTTGACGCCGAATTTGCCCGCGAGTGCCGGGAGCGCGGCAATAGCACGCAAACCCGAGCCGCCGTTTTGGTTGCGCTCCAGACCATTGCCCCAGGCGATGACCGCGGGTGTTGCATCGCGGTACCACCGTGCCAGGGTGCGGATATCGTCGAGCGGGACATCACATATCTCTGCAGCGCGCTCAGGAGGGAACGCGTGAGCCGCGTCCATGTAAGCATTGAACCCCAGAACGTGCTTTTCTATGAAAGTCTGGTCAAGCCCGCCGAGCCGCTCCAGTTCCACCGCAATGGACCAGGCCAGCACCACATCCGTCCCGGGACGCACGGGCAAATGCAGGTGGGCCTGCTCGGCCACCTTGACGCGCCGCGGATCGATGACCACCAATCTTGCACCGTTGCGCTTGGCGGCATTGATTTGACGCATGAGGTGCAGATTGCAGCTGGTCGCGTTGTTACCCCAGACGATGATGAGTTTGGCTGCGCTCACCTGCTGGATGGGCGTGCCGGGGGTTGCTCCGAAAGTGCCCGAGTAGGCTGCAGCGCGGATGCCGCCACACAACGGGCTGCGGCTCAACAGCGAGGCACCGATCCTATGGAAGAAGCGCAGCGACATGGAATCGCCCGCCAGCATCCCGTGCGGACCCGCATAGTTGAGCGGCAGCAGCGCTTGCGGGCCGTAGCGATCAATGATGTCGCTCACGCGGCGGTGAATAGTGTCAAGTGCCACATCCCACGAAATTTGCTCGAACTCGCCGGCGCCCCTTGCGCCAACGCGCTTCAGTGGGTGGCGCAGCCGGTTCGGGCCATGTACGAATTCGGGATAGTAGTTGGCCACTTTGGCGCAGACGGCGCCGTGGGTAATGGGATTGACCTTCGAGCCGCGCACCCCGACAACCTGGTCGCCCGCGACCGTCACGGAAAGACTGCAGGTGTCCGGGCAATCCAGGGGGCAAACGCTGGCTTTTTCTATGTTCATGTCAATTGAGGCTGTCTGCAATTGGATTAGATTAGTCCAATCTGCCGCAACTTTCCGCCGGGATCGGTGTTCTGCAGGTGACACCCGCCTCATCAGGACACCATGATGGCCACTTGGACGCGTACGCTTCTCGTGATCCTCGCCACTACACTCGTGGCTTCTGTTTCGCTAGCGGCTGAGAAAGCCTTCGACAAGCGATTCAACGTGGCTCCAGGCGGACATTTGAGGCTGGATACCGACGTCGGATCAGTTGCTGTTGTCGGGGGCGCCGGGCATGAAGTCGTAATTCATGCGCAGATGAACGGTTCCGATGCCTTCCTCGCTAACTTGAACATTACCGCCGAGCAAGGTTCCTCGGGGGTAACCGTTACTGCACGCAAGGCACATCGCAGCTGGTTTGACTGGTTCGATTTCGGACAGGAACACCTGCACTTCACGATTGATGTGCCGCGCGACTATTCGATAGAGCTGAGAACATCGGGTGGTTATCTCGATGTGCGTAACGTGAACGGCTCTGTCCGAGGCACGACCTCAGGTGGCAGCATCGTTGTTCAAGACGTGACCGGTCCGGTCAAGATGCACACCTCTGGCGGCAGCATAGACGCCGAGCGCCTCAACGGAGCCGCGGAACTCGGGACCTCCGGCGGCAGTATCAGCGTCGCCGACGCGAGGGGCGATCTCGATGCAAATACCTCAGGCGGTGGCATTCGCCTGAAGAATATCGACGGAAGCGTAAGAGCCGTTACTTCCGGCGGTAGCGTGCACGCCGAGATGCGCAGCAATCGAGGCATCTCTTTGAGCACCAGTGGCGGCACGATCAGCTTGTTACTACCTGAAAACGTGGGCGCTTCGATCGACGCATGGACGAGTGGTGGTCGGGTGTCATCGGAACTTCCATTTAGCGGCACCGAGACGGCCGATCGCACCCATCTACGCGGCGCTATCAACGGCGGTGGTGAACAAGTTGTCCTGCACACGTCGGGCGGGAGTATTCGTCTCGGCCCCCTGACGTGACGGTGGGGGCACCATCAATTGGGGGGCAGCTCGGGAGTTGTCCTAGCGTTCGGGCCACTTATCAAGAATCCCGCGGTGCTCGACTAGTCGCCGGGCCGGAATGAACCAACGCAGGCCCCGTCAACAGGACCTTGTTGGCTGATCAGGATCCCTGGGCGGACTATGCCTATCTATCCTGCATGGATGGCGTCGCATTTGGTTGCGTGGCGGCGCTTGCCTGTGCGAGACAACGGCTGTCGAAGCGCACCCTTCGCATCGCTTTGGCACTAGGGACCACTGTCAGCTCTCTCGTGATTGTCCTGTGCAATGAAGGCACCCACAGTGGTTTGTCCCGTTTTGCACTCAACGTCACGGTGCTGGAAGCGGGAATCGCGGAGCGGTGTGGGTAATGGCGCACTATCCCGAGGCACACACTGGCTGCGAGTGATCGGTCGCAGCAGCTACGAAATCTACTTGTTCCACATGCTCGTCGTACTGAGCTTGATGGGTTTGTTCAAACGGATACAACCGCCGCCGACAATGATCGCAATGTGGTATGTCGGGATGCTGCTGCTGAGCGTGCTGCTGGGGTGCACCATGTCTTCAATCTACTCCGAACCCCTCAATCGCCGCTTGCGATCGAGAGGACGGAGTAGTCATCGTGATGTGAGATCGCCGGCCGCGGCGACGTATGGACCTCATCGGTAGAAGACATGGTTGCCGATTGTTCCGATCACTGTCCTGGTCCTTGCCCATCCTGGCCGGACGCTGGTCGAGTGATAGAACAATGCACCGGGCACGATCGGATCGCGCAGGTCGTCGTACGCTGCGGTTGCGACCTCCATTGCCCGCTTCCAGGCGGGTCCCTCATCCGGGGATAGCGCGCCGAGCTCCGTCCATGAGAAGTCTGCAACGTAACGCCGGCGACCCGCGTCCCAGCGCATTTCGTGAACTACCGAGCAGATCGTGTGCGGGAAGTGCTGGGCCCGGGTCCGATTCAAAGTAACTTCGGCAACAGCGTACTGGCCGTTGACCGGCTCGCCGCGCGCCTCGAAATAGATGTTCTGCGCAAGACATTGCAGATCGCTTTCGCGCCGCAGCGCGCGCTTGGCTTCCCGCTGCATAGCCTCAATACGGGCAGGCTCGATGCGCGTCCCATGCAGGTAGGCAAAGCAGACGATGCCGGCTACACCCAGGATCGGCAGCCCGAGTATTGCCAGGAACGGCAGATCGCCGGTCGTGCCGACGAGCCTGTACCACGCAAGTCTGCGTCGCCAGATTGCAAGCCAGATCCGGACTTCGCGGAGCAGCGATGTGAGCATGATGGTTCGGTAAATATGCACTATCGCGCGAACGGCAAGCCGTTTCTGTGGATGGCTTCAAGCAATGACGCTTTCGGAAAGTGTGCCCGACGCACGCGCAAGTACAACCCTGTTTGGTTAACCAACTGTATGACGCACTATGGCGACAGGGAGCCCACGTTTACACGCGTTCCCCGGTCGGGCTTCAGGCGCCTCCCCGAGCAGGTCGCCGAATTCCTCAAACCCTTGTTCGGGGTGAGAACCTTGGCGGCGTAACCGGCCCGGGCAGCGAATCCACCGGCGCTCAGGAACTTCGCTTGCGGGAACGGTTTTGTAGTGAAGCGGGCCGCCCGGCCCGTAACAGGAGTGCCGTTGGTACTCGTCGACCTTCTTCTCGGTCGCAGACTCGCCAACCGCGAGTATGTGGAGCGGAAAATCGGCGCGTTCGAAGGCGTGCCGGCGATGGGGCTCGATGGTCTCAGCTCCTCGGCCTATGGGCCCGAAGCCGCGCTCACGATCCTGATCCCGCTGGGCAGCGCGAGCCTGTTGTACATGGACTGGGTCATGGCGCCGATCGTGGCGCTGCTCGTCATTCTGTTCGGCTCCTACTGGCAAACGATCCGGGCATATCCGAACAATGGCGGAGCCTACATCGTGGCGAAGGACAATCTCGGGACGAATGCAAGCCTGCTCGCGGCCGCCGCCTTGATGATCGACTACATGCTCAATGTTGCCGTTGGCATTTCAGCCGGAGTCGGCGCACTGGTCTCGGCAGCGCCGCAGCTGCACCCATACATCTTGTCACTGTGTCTCGGCGTCCTCCTTGTCATCACGCTCGTAAACCTGCGCGGCACACTGGATGCGGGGCGCCTGTTTGCACTCCCGACCTACCTCTTCGTTGCCAGCTTTGCAGCGATCATCGGCATGGGCGCGTACAGAGCCATTCTGGCAGGAGGCCACCCGCAACCCGTCGTGCCGCCACCGGAACTGCCCGCGGCCACGGCGGCGGTGAGCTTCTGGCTGCTGCTGCGTGCTTTCGCCAGCGGATGCACTGCCATGACGGGCGTGGAAGCCGTCAGCAACGGCATGAGTGCCTTTCGCGATCCGCCCGTGAAGTATGGCCATCGGACGCTTGCCGCCATAGTGGGCATCCTCGGCGTGCTGCTTATCGGCATCGCCTACCTCGTGACGAAGTATCGCATCGGGGCGATGGACCAGACCCGGCCGGGCTACCGAAGTGTCCTGTCGCAACTTGCAGGCGCGGTTGTCGGCAATGGAACGTTTTACTACGTGGCAATGGGCTCGCTCTTGTGCGTGCTGGCCCTGTCGGCGAACACGAGCTTCGTGGACTTTCCGCGTCTTTGCCGGATGGTTGCGGCGGACGGATTTCTTCCCAAAGCCTTTGCAATTGCGGGGCGCCGGCTCGTGTTCACTGTTGGCATCCTTTATCTCGCGGTGTCGGCGGGGCTGCTGCTGTTGGTGTTCGGCGGCATAACCGATCGCCTGATTCCCTTGTTCGCCATCGGCGCCTTTCTGTCGTTTACCTTATCCCAGGCGGGAATGGTCGTTCACTGGCAGCGCGCGTTGCGGGATGCCGGCTCCGCTTCCGCCGGGCGGGCACATCGCCTCCATTTCTGGATCAACACTGTTGGCGCGGCCACCACCGCAGTGGCGCTCATCGTGATCGTGGTCGCCAAGTTTGCCGAGGGAGCGTGGATCACGGTTCTGGTCATCCCGGCCACGATTGCGCTCCTGAAGGCGATCCGCCGCTACTACGATGAGCTCGCCGTGCGAGTGCGCGACCCGAAGCCGCTGGAGCTTCGCGACCGCGTGCCCCCTATCGTTCTCGTTACCACGGAAGATTGGAACAAGCTCACAGACAAAGCCCTCAATCTGGCCTTGAGCCTGACTCGTGAGGTGATCGCGGTGCATCTCACGCATCTCGCGGGGCCGGAGGCGGAGGAACATGACAGAAGGCTGCGAGCGCAATGGCGCATCCACGTCGAAGAGCCGGTGCGAGCGGCCGGACTCGTTCCGCCTCCACTCGTCATTCTGCAGGCCGAGTACCGCACCATTCACGAGCCGGTGCTACAGCTCGTTCGGGAGCTCGAGAGAAGGGCGGGCGGCCGGCGTGTCGCCGTGCTCGTCCCCGAGGTCGTGAAACAGCGATGGTACGAGCATCTGCTACATACGCACCGCGCTCGTCACCTAAGGTCGCAGCTCGTGCGTTACGGCGATCCGCACCTGATCGTCATCAACGTGCCCTGGTATCTACAAGCGCGACCGTTTGATGGCGGTCAAGGCACCCAATGGCGCCCTGACGCGAGCAAGCCCGGTCATTGAACCTCAGCCTCGTTTACGGATGCTCCAGCTGATTGACCACTTTGTCAGTGGTTACCGCAGCGGCGGAGGGCAGCTCAGCCGTATCCCAGCCGCCACCCAGCGCCTGGATCAACTTCACAGCCGCCGTCATCTCATTCACGCGCAGTGTCACTTCGGTTTGCTCATCGCTCAGCAGGGTGGTTTCGGCGGTGATCACGTTGAGGTAGGGGTCGATGCCTGTCTGGTACCGCGAGGTCGCCAAGTCGAGAAATCTCTGCGCGGCGGAAACCGCTGTCTTCTCGCGTTCGATTTGCTGGGAAAGAACACGAACCGTGGCGATGTTGTCTTCCACCTGCTGGAAGGCAGTCAGGACGGTCTCCCGATAGGCCGCCACGTCGGCGTTGAACTGCGCGGTGTACTGGTGGAGGGTTGCCTTGCGCAGGCCGCCGTCGAAGATCGTTTCAGACGCGGAGGCTCCCAGGGACCAGAAGCGAGCCGGTACCGTAAACAGGTTCTTGACGGCGCCCGCCTCCCAACCCCCGGCGGCCGTAAGACTGAGTGTGGGATAGTAGGCGGCAGTCTCCACGCCGATCAGGGCGTTAGCCTGCGCCATGGTGCGCTCGGCTGCGGCGATATCCGGGCGGCGTTGCAAGAGCTTCGAAGGAATGTCGGCCGGCACACTCGGAACCGGCGTGCTCAGGGACTTTACCGGCATGGAGAAGTCGGACGCCGGCCTGCCTATCAATGTGGCGATCGCGTGCTCGTAGATGGCACGGTTAGTGGCGACTCCGACCGCGGTTGCCTCTGTGTTAGCGAGGGTTACCTCGGCCTGCGCTACATCCTCCGGACTGTCAATGCCGGTCTCCAACAGGACTCGCGTGAGGTCCAGCGATTTCTGCTGAGCCTCGATGGTCTTGTTGTAAAGGTCCTGCAGGGCATCCTGACCGCGTAGCTGGAAATAGAACTCCGCCAGGGAAGCCTGCTCGGTGAGACGCTCGTTCTCGAGATCTGCGGCGCTCACCTGCGCTGCGTACCGGGCCTCACGCACAGTGTTACGGATTCGTCCAAAGAGATCCGGCTGCCACGAGACGTCGAACGGCATTTGAAATAGGTTGTACGTGCTGCCTGAGGTGCTGACAACGCTACCGCTGCCTGTGGTCGTACTCACACCGCTTCCGAGCGCGCCCGACGAATGGGTCCTGTTGGCTGACGGACCCGCCGTCACCGTCGGGAAGTAACTAGCGCGTGCGATGCCGACCTGTGCGCGGGCTGCCATGAAATTCTGGAAGAACTGCGCAATGTTCTGGTTGTTGATGTCTAACTGCTCTTCGAGCGCGTTGAGCTCCGGCTCACCGAAAGCCTCCCACCATTTCCCTTTGAGTTCGGCGTCTTGCGGCTGCGCCGGTTGCCACGCACCCGCGTCCGCGCCCGCATAGGCGGCGGGGGAGCCCTCCTTGAAGGCCGACGGAGTGCTGACTTCAGGCTTCACATACGGTGGGCCTACGCATCCCGTGACCAGCGTGACGGCGGTCACGACGGCCGCCACGAGAGTGATCTGACCTCTGCTGCTCATGGACTCTCCCGCGGTTATCCCGCGGCCTCCGCGATTTGCCCACCCCGGTGGCGCCACCCCTCGAACTTGAGCCTCAGGGTATCCATCAGGAGGTAGATGACGGGCGTGGTGTAGAGGGTCAAAACCTGGCTGACGATCAGGCCGCCAATGATCGAAATACCCAGCGGACGACGCAACTCCGAGCCCATGCCGGTGCCGAGGGCGAGGGGCACGGCTCCGAACAGGGCCGCCATGGTCGTCATGAGAATCGGCCGCAAGCGCAGGGTGGAGGCCTCGAAAATGGAATCGCGCGTGCTCTTGCCCTCGTTGCGCTCCGCGTTCAAGGCGAAGTCGATCATCATGATCGCGTTCTTCTTCACGATACCGATGAGGAGAATGATGCCTATGATCGACATCACATCGAGCTCTGAATGCGTGATCTGCAGTGCGAGAATCGCGCCCACACTGGCCGGCGGCAAGGTGGACAGTATCGTGAGCGGGTGAACGAGACTCTCATACAGCATACCCAGCACGATATAAACGGCGACCAGCGCCGTCAGGATCAGGTAGGGCTCGGTCTTGAGAGAATCCTGGAATGCCTGCAGCGTCCCGGAATATTGCCCCTGGATGGTCGTTGGCATGTTGAGGCGCTGTTGGACCTGCTGGATGTCATTGGTCGCCTGGCCGAGCGAGACCCCCGGAGCGAGGTTGAACGAGACCGTGACGGACGGAAACAATCCCGTATGGTTTACGACCAGCGGTGATGTGGCCGGCGTGTAGTGAGTTACCGTATTCATCGGGACCGCGCCGGAGCCTGTCTTGGGAACCAGATAGACGTCGTTGAGGCCCTGCGGTGACTGCCAATACTGGGGCGCCGCTTCCATTACGACGTAGTACTGATTGAGCTGTGTGTAGATCGTGGAGACTTCGGATTGTCCGAAGGCGTTATAAAGCGTGTTGTCGATGTTCTGCGGGGTGAGTCCCAGCCGGGCTGCCGTCGGGCGGTCGTAGGTCAGCAACGCCTGCAAACCGTTGTTTTGTTGGTCGGTATTCACGTCCTGGAACCCGGGTGCCTTGCGGAGCGCGCTCAGTAATTGCGGGCCGTACTTCTGCAGCTCCGCGGAACTCTCGGCCTGCAGCGTGTATTGATACTGTGCGGGGGATTGTCGGCCGCCGATCCGGATGTCCTGTACGGCTTGCAGGAACGTGTTCGCTCCCGTCAATCGTGTCAGTTTGGGCCGTAGCTCATTGATGATCTGCGCTGCGCTCTCGTTGCGTTGATCGAGGGGTTTGAGCGCGATGAACACGTTCGCAGTGTTAGTAGCGCCCGCGCCGCCTGTGAATCCCATGACGTTGTCCACGTTAGGGTCTGACTTGATGACGTCAATCGATTGCTTCAGGGCGTTACGCATCAGGGCGAAGGATCCGTCCTGGGGTCCTTGCATGCCGCCGGTGATGACACCGGTATCCTGCTGTGGGAAAAATCCTTTGGGAATCGCGGCGATGAGCAGGACGTTCAGTCCCAGCGTCAGCACGAAGATGATCATGATCAGTGCAGGGTGGTCCAGCACCCAGGTCAAGCTGCGCCGGTAGCCCTCGAGCAGATGCCCGAACATCCGCTCGCTCCAGACATACAGCCGTCCACGCTTGAGCTCTTTTTCCGAACGCAGTATTCGCGCGCACATCATCGGCGTCGTGGTGAGCGAGACGACCATGGAGACGAGGATGGCGCTCGAGAGCGTCAACGCAAACTCGCGGAACAGCCGGCCGATGATGCCACCCATCAGAAGTATCGGGATGAACACGGCTATGAGCGAGATGCTGATGGAGAGCACTGTGAAGCCGATCTCCCCGGCGCCTTTCAACGCCGCCTGCACGGGAGTCAATCCCGCCTCCAGGTGGCGGGAGATGTTTTCCATCACGACAATCGCGTCGTCCACCACGAAGCCGCTGGCGATGGCGAGCGCCATGAGCGAGAGGTTGTCGAGCGAGAAGCCGCATAGGTACATGACTGCGCAAGTGCCGATGAGCGAGACCGGAACCGCCACGGCCGGGATGAATGTCGCATAGACGTTGCGGAGGAAGATGAACACCACCGCAACGACCAGTAGCACGGAAATGATCAGTGTCCGCTCGATATCGCTGACGGAAGCCCGGATGGTGAGCGTCCGGTCGAGGACGGTAATGATGTGCTCACCGCGCGGGATGGAGGCCTGGAGCGAGGGGATGGCTGCCTTGACGGCATCCACGGTCTGGATGATGTTGGCCCCGGGCTGTCGGAAGATGATCAGGTTCACGGACGGCTTGCCGTTGAGGAACCCGGCTTGGCGCACGGACTGCTGCGAGTCGATGACGTCAGCGACGTCGGTGAGGCGCACGACGCCGCCTTTGGAGTAGCCGATCACCAGCGGTCTGTAATCGGCGGCCTTCGAGATCTGGCTGTTGACGACGATGTCCGAGGTGGAGTTGCCGTTCGCGAGCTGCCCTTGCGCAATGTTCGAATTCTGGCCTGAAATCGCGCTCGCCACGGAAGGGAGGCTGATGCCGTAATGCGCCAGCTGCCCGGGATTCAACTCCACGCGTACGGCCGGCGAAGATGCACCCACCACGTTCACTTGCCCGACGCCGGAGATCTGTGAAATCCGCTGCGCCATGACGGTCGAGGCTTCGTCGTACAGCGTCGGCACGTCGTAAACATCCGACTGCAAGCCGAGGACCATGATCGGAGAATCCGCCGGGTTGACTTTGCGGTAGCTCGGATTGGCGGGCAGGTTGGCCGGCAAGTAGGTGCGCGCCGCGTTGATGCCGGCTTCCACGTCGCGTGCCGCACCGTTGATGTCCCGGCTGAGGTCGAACTGCAGGGTCACGCTGGTAGTGCCCAGCGTACTGGAGGATGTCATCTGCGTAATGCCGGCAATGTGTCCGAACTGCCGTTCCAACGGTGTAGCGATCGCTGAAGCCATGATGTCCGGACTCGCACCGGGTAGGGACGCGGCAACCGTGATGGTCGGAAAATCCACCTGCGGCAGCGGCGCAACCGGCAACACCACGAAAGCCGCGATACCGACCAGCGCAACCGCAACCGTCAGCAAGGTCGTTGCGACTGGTCGGGCTATGAATACGCGCGACGGGTTCACGCCGTTCCGCCCTGGGGCTGCGCGTTTTGAGTTTGATCCCGGAAGCGGCGCGAGAAGCGCGATGCCAGCCTGTCAAAAAAGATGTAGATGACCGGCGTCGTATAAAGTGTCAGGACCTGGCTGAACAGCAATCCACCGACCATTGCCACACCGAGGGGCTTGCGCAGCTCGGAGCCGATTCCCGTACCGAAGGCGAGCGGAATGCCACTCAACAGGGCTGCGAGTGTCGTCATCAGGATGGGACGGAATCGCAGCAGCGCTGCCTGATAGATCGCTTCCGTGGTCTCCTTGCGCTCGTTGCGTTCGAGCTCCAGTGCAAAGTCGACCATCATGATGCCGTTCTTCTGCACGATACCGATCAGAAGAATGATGCCGATGATCCCAACGATGTCGAGATCGAGGCCGAACAGGCGCAGCGCGAGGAGCGCACCGACGCCTGCCGAAGGCAGCGTGGAAAGGATGGTGAGCGGGTGGATGAAGCTCTCATATAGCACGCCGAGCACGATGTACACCGTAACCAGCGCCGCGAGGATCAGTAACCCCTCGTTCGATTGCGAGGTTTCATAGGCAGCTGCGGTGCCTTGGTAACTGGCAATCACGCTCGCCGGCAGCTTCTCCTTGGCGATGATCGCGTTGATGGCACCGAGCGCCTGACCCAGCGAGTATCCCACGCCGAGATTGAAGGAGACGGTGACGACCGGAAACTGTCCCTGATGTCCGATGGACAAAGACTCACTGCGCGTTTGCAGGTGCGTGAAAGCATTGAGGGGGACCGGTGTCGGGCTGCTGGTTGTGCTGCTGCTACCAGCGCTGGAGCCGCTGTTGCCCGCGGTGCTGGCCGTACTGCGCGAATTGGAACCCGAGGAGCTGGCACTCTGCGAGGCAGCCGAACCTCCCGCTGCTCCGGCCAATACGGTGGCGCGCCCAGCGCTGGTCGATGCCGATGAGAGGGCGGAGGTCGAGTTGATGGTTGATGACGAGGTGCTGCTGGCGAGATTCAACACCGAGGGCGTGGCATTGAGTGACGATCCGCTGCTGCTCGAGGTTGGTGTCAGCAACGAGTTGGCCGTGGAAGCTGCGGAGGCGGATCCGGCTCCCGAGGAGGAGCCAGCGGTGTTCGACGCCACTGCAGCGACCGAGCCAGTCTGGGAGGATTGGATGTACAGGTCATGCAGATTGCCCGGATTGCGTTGAAATTTAGGGTCCGCTTCCAGAATGACGTGATACTGATTGACCTGGGTGTACAGGGTGTTGATCTGCCGTTGCCCGAAGGCATCGTAAAGAGTGTTGTCGATCGTCGCGGGTGTGATCCCGAAGCGTGATGCGGTCGCCCTGTCGATTGTCAGCGAGGTGGCCAGGCCGTCCAGCTGCTGGTCGGTGACCACATCGGCGAGCTCGGGCCGGGCCTGGAGTTTGGGCAGCAGATCCCGCACGACCGAATCGAGCTCGCCCGCGTTGGGATCCTCCAGCGTGTACTGGTATTGCGTGCGGCTGACGCGGTCGTCCACGGTGAGGTCCTGGACCGGCTGCATGTACAGCCTGATGCCCGCAACCTGCGCCACCTTCGGGCCGAGCCGGCGGATTACCTCGGTGGCGGAGATGCCCCGCTGCTGAACCGGCTTGAGATTGATCTGGATGCGGCCGCTGTTGAGCGTGGTGTTGGTACCGTCCGCCCCGATGAATGAGGAGATGCTTTCTACGGCTGGATCGGCCAGCACCACCTTGCCCAGGCTCTGTTGGAGCTGCGTCATCTGCGCAAACGACGTCGAGCCGGCGGCTTGCGAGATCCCCTGGATGATGCCGGTGTCCTGAGTCGGAAAGAAGCCCTTGGGTATGGTGATGTAGAGCACTGCCGTCATGACCAGGGTGATCACGGCGATCAGCAGCGTAATCCGCTGGTAACGGAGCACGAATTTCAGCGTGCGGCCATAGAAGTCGATGATCTTCTGCAGGACTCGCCCCGCAGCGCGAGAGAAGCGACTTTGCTTTTCTTCCGGTATGAAGTGCAACAGGCGCGCGGACATCATGGGCGTGAGCGTCAGGGAAATGAGCGCGGAGATCACGATGGTTGCGGCGAGAGTCACCGCGAACTGGCGGAAGAGGCGTCCGGCGATATCGCCCATGAACAGCAGGGGAATCAGCACCGCGATGAGGGACACGGTCAGCGACAGGATGGTGAAGCCGATCTGTTCGGCTCCCTTGAGCGCTGCCTGCAGCGGCTTCTCGCCTTGTTCGATATAGCGGGAGATGTTCTCGATCATGACGATCGCATCGTCCACCACGAAACCCGTAGAGATCGTGAGCGCCATCATGGCGAGATTGTTGAGACTGAAACCGGCGAGGTACATCACCCCGAACGTGCCGATCAGGGATAGTGGCACCGCAATGCTCGGGATGATCGTGGCCGCGAGACTGCGCAGGAACAGGAAAATCACCATCACGACCAGTGCGATCGCCAGGAGCAGCTCGAACTCGACGTCACGAACGGACGCACGGATGGATATCGTGCGATCCGTGACCACCTGTAGGTGAATCGCTCGCGGGAGCGTCGACTGGAGCTGCGGCAGCAGCTTCTGGATGCTGTCGACGACCGAAATCGTGTTGGCGCCGGGCTGGCGCTGAATGTTCAAAATGACAGCCGGCGTGGTGTTTTGCCACGCGGCGAGTTTCTCGTTCTCCACGCCGTCGGCGACGTGGGCTACATCGCGCAGCATGATCGGCGCCCCTTGCCGATAGGCGACGACGACCGAGTTGTAGGCCTTGCTCGTCAGGAGCTGATCGTTGGCGTTGATCGTGTAATCCTGCGCCGGTCCGTCGAAATTTCCCTTGGCGGAGTTCAGGCTATTCGCCATCAGGGCATTGCGCAGGTCCTCGAGATTCATCCCGTAGGCGGCGAGCGCCGTCGGGTTGGCCTGGATGCGCACGGCCGGTTTCTGGCCGCCGGAGATGCTGACGAGGCCCACGCCGCTGATTTGCGAGATCTTCGGGGCAAGGCGGGTGTCGGCGAGGTCTTCGACCTGCGAGAGCGGCATCTCGCTGGAGGTGAGCGCCAGAGTCAACACGGGTGCGTCCGCCGGATTGGACTTGCTGTAGATCGGCGGGGTGGGGAGATTGGCCGGCAGGAAACTCTGCGCGGCGTTGATGGCGGCCTGTACCTCCTGCTCGGCGACGTCGATGCTGAGGCTGAGCTGGAATTGCATCACGATCGCGGAGATGCCGCCGGCGCTCGTTGAGGTCATCTGGCCCAAGCCTGCGAGCTGTCCGAATTGCCGCTCCAGCGGTGCCGTGACCGAGGTGGCAACGACGCTCGGGCTTGCGCCCGGATAGAACGTGAGCACCTGGATCGTCGGATAGTCCACTTCGGGGAGGGCCGACACAGGCAGCTGGAAATAGGCGACTATGCCTGCAAGAAACAGCGCCACCATCAACAGCGCCGTCGCGACGGGACGGATGATGAACGGGCGCGAGGGACTCATTGCGAGGCCATGCTGCTGGGGGTGTTCGGTCGGCTTTGTGCCTGCCGTTGACGCTGTCGCTGGGCAGGTGTTCGCACCGTTACGTGCGCGCCGTTCTCGAGCCGGTCGAATCCCGTGGTCGCGATGGTGACGCCGGCGTTCAAGTCCTGCACAGCGGTGTCCTGGTCGTTGGTCGTCAGCACGGTCACATTCTGGACGGACACGGTGTTGTCGGGTTTGACCACGTATACAAAGTCATCGGTGCCGTTGTGCTGGATCGCCACCGTGGGTACCAGGGTGACGCCCTTCAACATCCGCACGAGCAAGCGCGAGTTCACGAACTGGTTTGGAAAGAGCGCGAGCCCCTTGTTGGGCAATTCCGCTCGAAAACGCACCGTTCCGGTCGTCGTGTCCACCTGGTTGTCGAGCGATGCCAGCATCCCACTCTCGATGAGATGAGCGTCGGCCCGATCGAAGACGTCGACCGGTAGCTGGGTATCTCCCTGCAATTGCGCCTGAACCTGGGGCAGATCGTCTTCCGAGACGTTGAACACCACAGTGATCGGTTGGAGCTGGGTAATGACGATTAGGGTAGAGCCGCTGCCGGCGAATACGGTGTTGCCCGGATCCACGAGGCGCAGTCCAACCCGGCCGGCGATCGGCGCGACAATGTGGCAGTACTCGAGCTGCACCTGGTCGTACGCCACGGTGCCCTGATCCGCCTTGACGTTGCCTTCGTACTGGACAACCGTCTGTGCCTGGTCGTCCAGCTGCTGTTTCGCGATGGCGTTTCTCGCGTAAGCATCCTTATAGCGCTGCAGATCCATCTTGGCCTGTGCCAGCAAGCCCATGTCGTGCTGCAGAGTGCCCTGCGCCTGCTTCAGGGTCGCCTGGTAAGGACGGGGATCGATGTCGATCAGGGGTTCGCCCTTGCGCACCATCTGGCCTTCACGGTAATGCACGTCAATCACTCGGCCTGTGATCTGACTGTAGACCGTGATTGTGTAGGTCGGTGTCACTGTGCCGAGCGCGGTGACATAGATCCCCATGTCGCCGGTTCGGGCCGGTGCCGCCGTTATGGCGGGGTTGACTTGTTGTGCGCGTCCGGCGGCCGGCTGTTGAGGCGATTGGGTGAAGTGGTGCAGCAGAAAGAGTCCGAGCAGCAGGATCGCGACAACGATGATCCAACGCCGGCGGTACCACGGAGTCGCATGCTGTACCGGGAGGGTCCTGTCAGAGGACTTGGTTGGATCACCCGGAGGTGATGAAGACACATTGTTGTCGTCGTTTGCCATGATTGTCCCGCTGCGCCTTGAACTGCGCCCAAGCCTGCGGGGGCGCGCATGTTATGTGCCTGAACGTGCGACCCGCACATGTAAACATGTAACGGATTGTTGCGGAGCGCCGGCAGGAGCAGGAGCGCTCAGGGCTCGAGCTGCGACAAGTACGCGGCAGACGCTGCGATTTGTTGCTCGTCCAACGTGGCCGCGACGGCGGTCATCGTGCCAGGTTCCGGAGCTTTTCCCTGGGCGCGCGCTTGGAATTCGTGGAGTCGGTTGATCACGAACTGCGCGGGCTCAGCTGCAATGCCCGGAAAGCGAGCACCGTTACCCTTACCTTGCGCGGCATGACAGCCGAAGCACGGCGCCACGTTTGCGGCGCCATTCTCGGCGAGTTGCTTTCCGGCGAGCACGAGCTGAGGTGAGGCGGAAGCGGCCATATCCACCCGTGGCGCGCTCTGATCGGAGAAATAGTCAGCGAGCTGACGAGTCTGCGTATCGCTCAGAGTGCGTGCGATCGGCTGCATGATTGCACTGGCCCGAGTTCCCGCCTTGAACATGGAAAGGGCATGATTCATGTAGTCGGAGTTCTGTCCCGCGAGGCGCGGCACTCCGCCTGGGCCACCTTCGCCGTGTATCCCGTGGCACGCAGTGCACTTGGAAGCCTCGACCTGCGCTGCGGGGTCGGCCAGTGTCGAAGTGGCATGCGAGGCAAGGAACACGATAGCAGCAGCTACCGTCCTTGCTGTCACACGGCTACCAGCGAGTAGCAGCGGACCCATCCGCATAGCCCGCTTGCCTGGCGTCGTGCCTGGAACGGACGTCAGAAAGCTGTGCCTCGCCTTGAAATTCTGGCTCATGTCATACCCTTTAATGCCCTTTCTCACGCCACGGCAGGACGAGCTCGCGCAGACCGAGACTATGCGGCAACCGTTGGGGCTGTGTTTCAGCCGGGCGTCCCGGCATTTCACTTGAAATGGCGACGCGCATCGGCTGTGCGTATTGGGGACAGATACTGAGCGTGGACAAAGCACGAGTGGATGCCGGGCCCTGCGCCAAGAAGTGACGAACCTCAGTGAATTGGGATGATCAACTACATACCAGTCTGATTTGGCTGGGCGAGGCCTTCGTCATCAGCTCGACTGCAGCGGCCATCACGATTTACGGTCTTGCCCGGTTGACCGGCTGGGGGAGCCAGGTCCGCCGCATTTCATGGGCGTACTTCAGGCCTTCCCGCAGCGCGCTGCCTTTGGCGTGGCTCGCTTTGATTGTCCTCATGACGCTGTTTTCGGTACGTCTGAGCATCCTCCTCTCGTATTGGAACAACGGCTTTTACAGTGCCATGCAGAACCTGGATGCGAAGGCATTCTGGTTTATGTTGCTGGTCTTCGGGACGCTGGCAACAGTATACGTAGTGCGGGCGCTGCTGAGCTTCTACCTGCGCCAGGCCTTTCTCATTCGCTGGCGGGTCTGGTTGACGAACATGCTGATGGAGCGTTGGCTCGCCAACCAAAGCTATTACCGCAGCCAGTACGTGCCGGAACACGTCGACAATCCGGATCAGCGCATTCAACAGGATGTTGAGAGCTTCGTGAGCAGCTCGCTGGCCCTCTCGATGGGCTTGCTGAATTCCGTCGTGTCGCTGTTTTCGTTCAGCATCATTCTCTGGAGCCTTTCCGGCACGTTGGTGTTGTTTGGCTGGCAGATCCCGCGGGCGATGGTATTCATGGTGTACCTGTACGTCATTGTCTCGACGGTATTCGCCGTACGCATCGGCCGCCCCCTGATCCGTTTGAATTTCCTGAACGAACAATTCAGCGCAAATTTTCGTTACGCATTGATTCGGCTGCGGGAATACGGTGAGAGCATTGCGTTCTATCGGGGGGAGGCGGTGGAGCGCGACAACCTCGTCACACGCCTGGGCAAGGTGATCCACAACAGCTGGGCGATCCTGTTCCGATCACTCAAGTTTCAAGGCTTCAACTTTGCGGTCAGCCAGGCCGCCGTGGTCTTTCCATTCATCGTTCAAGCGCCACGTCTGCTCAGCAGGCAGATTACCTTGGGTGATGTGATGCAGACCGCGCAGTCGTTTGGCCAGGTTGAGAGCGCACTGTCGTTCTTCCGTACCTCCTATGACGATTTCGCCGGCTACCGGGCAGTGGTCAACCGACTGTCCGGCTTTCTTGACCTGACGGAAGCCGCCGAACGGCTCGGCAGCGTACGGACGCAGAGCGACGAGCGGCGCGTTGCAGTGAGGTCATTGACGGTCCGAAGTGCGGCCAACGTCGCTCTGGTCAGAAACCTTACTCTCGAGCTGCCGCCGACCTCGTCACTTCTCATTCGCGGCCCATCCGGCGTGGGTAAAACCACCTTACTTCGAGCGATAGCTGGCCTATGGCCCTACGCAGAGGGCATGGTCGTTCGACCGCTTGACCAACGATCGCTATTCCTGCCGCAAAAGCCCTACTTGCCGTTGGGTACGCTGCGCGCGTCTTTGTACTATCCCGGTATCCCTGCGCACAGTGATGGTCTGGCCGCTGCGATACTGCGTCGGTGCCATCTCGGGCATTTAGCTGATCGGCTGGATGAAGAACGTGATTGGACGCGGATATTGTCACTGGGCGAGCAGCAGCGGTTGGCGATCGGCCGCGTGTTGTTGAACCGTCCCCTGGTCGTGTTCCTGGACGAAGTCAGTTCTGCATTGGACGAAGGACTGGAGCATGCGATGTATCGACTTTTGCGCGAAGCATTGCCGGAGGCAACGCTGATCTCTGTCGGCCACAGAAGCAGTTTGCTGGGCCTGCATACCCGCGTGCTCGAACTGTTAGGTGAAGGTAGGTGGCGAGTACAGGCGTTACCTCGACGGCCGGCCGCGTCAGAGGGCTAAGCCTTCGTGACGCGGTCCGGCCGCTTTCCTCACGAGTGCGCGGGCTGGGCCGCTCCTGGTGCATTCGCAGTACTCCCGCTGTTCCCTGGGGGAGCAGTGTCGGCAGCGCCCGACAGTGCCTCTTGCAGGCGCGCCTCCTGCTCAGGAGCTAACGAAGTGCGCAGGACTCGACCCCGAAACCGCGACAAATCGCTCAGAACCTTCTCTGGCTGCATCTTCCGTACCAGTATGAAGAGTGCCGAACTGTTGGGTTTCAGTGCTTTCGCCAGATCGCGAATGAAGTCGTCATTGATGCCGTAATCCGCAAGCGCTCCCGCCAGAGCCCCGGTACCCGCACCGACCATTGTGCCCAGAGCGAAGCCCACCAGCGGATTCAGGAACAGCAGGCCGACCAGGGTGCCCCAC
This sequence comes from Gammaproteobacteria bacterium, assembly GCA_028293745.1. GTDB lineage: Bacteria > Pseudomonadota > Gammaproteobacteria > Steroidobacterales > Steroidobacteraceae > 13-2-20CM-66-19. Next base: position 38,223 of record JAQGOF010000090.1, read on the forward strand.
AGAGCTCCCCACAAGCCACCCGAAGCCGCACTCATGCCCACTAAATTGACACTCTGTTTGAGCTGAACTTTTCCATCGGGACGCCGCACTGCGACCACCGCGTCCTCCAGATCGATCAGGTATTCCCGCTGAAGCTCCCGAAGCTCGCTCAGCACCTCATCGGCTTTGTTCGGCTCGTCGAACGCCACGACTATAAGCTCGGACATGGGAACCTCCCGTCAGTTATCACAGCCAGGCGCCGGCGGCTGTGTCGAATTGAGATCACGCTAGTGCCCACCATTCTTAATACCAAGACCCAGTGATGTCATTGACTGCCGTCAATACTCGTCCCGTCTGTGCCGCTGACGCTCACGGCCGGCGCGGGTGCCACGCACCCCAAGCGGCCGCCCGGAACGGTCGCCGTGGATCGCGAAATGTTCCATTGTCCTGCCCGGTCTCATGTGTGAGCGGAACCGTAAGTTGCCGATGGGTGGGTGTCGTCATGCCAAACGTTCGCAAGAGGCTTCTGGCGATCAGTGTCCTGATGTGCTGCGTGGCTCACGCGCAAGCACAGTCTAGACCCGCCGTCGTGGAGCTCTTTACGTCTGAGGGCTGCAGCTCATGTCCGCCGGCGGAAGCCTATATCGGAGAGCTGGCGCAGCACAAAGACGTGCTCGCGCTGGCGTTTCACGTCGACTACTGGGACGACCTGGGATGGAACGATCCGTTTTCCTTGAAGACTTCCACTGACCGGCAGTACGCCTATTCGACTGTCTTCGGGCGTTCGTCCGTCTACACACCGCAAGTCGTTGTCGACGGCAAGGACGAGTTTGTCGGTACGGATCGCCGGCACATTGGTGGGGCATTGGCAGTGGCCCGGGTCGGAGTGCCGTTGCGGATCTCACTCGATCCGGAAAACCTGGTGGTTGAGCTGAATGCGCGTGAGAAAGCAACGCCCAGTGAAGTGCTGCTGGTGGCCTATGTGCGCAGGGCTACCTCGTCCATCGGGCGAGGTGAAAATGCGGGCCGCACGCTCGAGGAGTTCAACATCGTGCGCGCAATACACCACTTGGGTCGATGGAACGGCGATTCAGCGAGTTTTCGTGCGCGGCTGTCTTCGCTCCCGCGCGACGCCACTGATGTTGCGGTTCTCGTGCAGTCGGTTGACCGGCACCAGGTCATCGGGGCAGGAACGCAGGCATTGCGCTAGCGCAGGCCGGTCTCGACCCGTAAGCCTATGTTCAGTTCGTGCATGCTGATGCTCTGCAGTCCCGCGACCCGGCCATACTCGACGAAGCCGGCGATCCCATGGGGTAACTGCATGAGCACGCTCGCCCGCCAGTCGAAGTAGTTCCGGTCCGGTTGAGCCGTGTAGACATCGAACGCCCGATCGGAAGCGCCGGGCAGCGTGTCAGCGGCGAACTTGACCGACTGAGTGCGGGCGTCATTCAGGAACTCGTGCATGTAGCGGGCACGCAGCTGCGGCAGGATGACCCCCAGGGATGTCTTGATCGCATAGGACGCGTAGCCGCCCACCTTTGCCACCAGCGAGCTGCTCGTTATCCCGCCGAAGGCCAGGTCAAGACCCGAAGGCCCGGACTCGGTAAACCCGTTGACTGCCACCTGCTTGTAGCCGAGCTCGAACGTCGGGCCGAAGGCGAAGGCATCGCGGTGGAAATCCATACCCGTGCTCGTGCTGAATGAGTATTCGCGCGCCCCCGTCGAGCCTGAGGAATTGGTGAAACAAACGCCTCCTGCACACCCGACGCTGGTCGAGCTGCTTTCGTAGTCGATGCTTCGGCCCAGGTCATAGGAGTTATGTCCGAAGCCCGCCTGCCAATCGACGTGGTAACGATCCGTGAAGTAGCTGCCGTACAGCGCCACTGAGGTGTGCTGCGCATCCAGGCGCCCACCGTTGTTGTCGAAAATGGATCGGCTTTTGCCGTAGCCTCCTGCAATTCCCATGACGTAGGCATTGCCAAGCCGGTAGTCCGCCCCGAACGTCAGTCCGGTGTTCTTGAAATTGAAACCTTCCTCCGCATCGGTCGGCGTCTGCGTGCCTTGTCGCAACGTACCCGTAACGAAAATACCCAGCCGGCTACCAAACAGCTCGCCGTTCGAATCATCCCCCGCTCCCCCGCCCAGGGCATTTCCGCCAAGCACGCTCTTGACGAAGTCAATCAACGGCGCGAACGCGGACTGCGCCGCGGAGGGTGCGCCGAAGTCCAGCCCCGAAAAGCTGATACCGTGCTCGCCTGCCCGCACTGCGTCGAGCCGCGCTCCGATGTTGGTGATCTGGCCGGCGGCAAACTGCATCGGAATACGGGCCGAGGCCGTGGCCTGGCGGCCCGAGATTGCATTCAGCGCCTGCTGCAGGGCCGGGACATTCGTGCCGCCGGAATAGTCCGAGATGATCGCCGTGCACTTGTTGAGAAGATCCAGCTGCTTGGCACTCAAGGTGGTGCCACCAGCGGTGTACGTGCTCGCCAGCGCGTCACATGTCTTTTCCAGTCCCCGGGCGGCCGCCACCTGCTCCGGGGTGAGCCCCGGCGTGTTGGAGATCGGTCCTGCCGTCGCTGGCCCCGGCCCCTGGGAGACAATCAGCTTGACCGCGGAACCGCGCGGCGCGGCGGTACCGGGGGCGGGCTGCGTGGTGATGACGTGTCCCGCCGCTACTGATGGGCTCACCTGCTGCGCAACTGCGACTGTGAATCCGGCGGCGGTCAACTCGCTCGAGCCTGCTGCTTGAAGCTGACCAACAATATCTGTCGGGATGTTCACTATCACCTGTGCGCCAGCGATCGTCATGGTGGCCGACGCATTCTGCAAGCCTCCATCGGACACTTGGTAGCCCACAGTGTCTGTGCCGTTGAACGTGCTATTCGGCGTATAAGTGATCGTTGTCCCGGATACCGTTGCGGTTCCATGCGCGGGAGCGGCGGCGACTGTGACCGTGACTCCCGTGACGGGCACGGAGGTGTCGTAAGTGATGTTCTGATTCGCAGCCAGGTCCACCGACACCGGTGCGGTGTTGTTGGTCTGCACCGTGAAATTCCTGGCTGTGGGCGGCGATGGATAAGTAGTTACGGTGACTGTGACCGTCCCGTTTCCGTTCGCAGTGTCGGCGACGAAGATGGTGAACTGATCCGGACCGATGTACCCCGCAGCCGCCGTGTAGGTCATCGCACAAGTCGAGACTGAAGCAGTAGGGCAGCCGCCCACCGGCAGTTGGAGGGTGCCGTGAGCGGGAAGGGAGGGCTCCCAGCTGAGAGTCACGGCGGTCCCGACGACGTTATCGGTCGCGGAGATAGAAACAATGGTGCTCGTTGCGGGGTGAACGATTTGCGGCTGGGTAGGGGTGGCCGTCATGGTAATCCCAGCAACCGCGGCTTGCGCCATCGCGGGAAGCGAATAGCAGACTAGAGTGCCGGCGATGGCAATTCCAGCGGCAATGCGAGCGCGCAGCAACGCGACTGAAGTACCTGCCACAGTGCGCCGTATTCCCTCCCTGAGACCTGTCTTCTTCCTCATGTTCCCTCGGCACGTGACCGTCCCGGGCCAGGTGCGCCGCTCTTTCGTCTTTGAATTGTCTTACGCAGCCAGGGCGTTCTTGCGAGTATGCACAATCCACTCGCCTTCGTCGATCGAGGCTCGCTGTCACTGCAGCCAAAGTGGGCGCTCAGCGCGCGGCTAACCGGCGGTGGCCAGGTGCCACACCGGTATTCGGGGCTAAAGCGCTCCTGCAAGACCTCGCTGCCGTCCAATAACCTGTTGTATGCGGCGCTCGTGAAGACGATACAACACGAGACATCAGTGGATGACGATATCGGTCGGTTGGCTGAACGTGGCGCCGCCGTCCGACACCGCACAGTTGCTCACGGTTTGCCCGGACACCGCACACAGGTACACGTGCGACGTGATGGTGAAGTGGTGGGCGAAGTCGAGGTAGTAGCCGCCCACGTAGACATAGCCATTGCCCGCCGCCACGGCCCGCGTGTCATAGCCGTACACGCTAGTCGTGGTGCATCCCGTGAGATTACCGGTACCTGCATCGATGGCACAGGTCGCGAGGCCATTCGAGTAGCTCGCGATAAATGCAACCGACCCGGAGAGCGCTATACTCAAGTCACTGATGCCGCTTGCGGTGGCAGTGCAGCCGCTCAAGGTGGCGTCGACATTCACGTCGCACTGGGACGTCATGCCACTAGACGAGGAGATATAGGCGTACCTGTCGCTTATCGCGATGCCCAGCGTGTACCCCAAGCTGTTGATCGTGGTCGCGCAATTGGACAAAGTGCCGTCCGCGGCGTTGATGGCACAATACGTAACCATCGGCGGAAAGTTTACGTTGGTCACGTACGCATATCCCTCGTGCACGGCCACGTGGTAGGGACCGTTGAAACCGCTGCCCGTCCCTGTGCACCCCGACAATGTGCCGTCGGCGGCTACGGCGCACACCTGAACGCCGCCGTAGTTCGCCACATAAGCGAAGTTGCCGCTGAACGCGAGGCCGTTGGCGCCGCTGAGGCCGCCTGTCGCCGCGCAGCCCGTTAAGCTTTTGTCGACGGCGGCGCCGCAGAGGGATATGCCATGACCGTCCACAACGTACACATGCTGCACGCGCGCGCTGAAGGCGATGTTCACGGACCCTGTCTTCGCCGTCCCCGCGTTATCCGTGTAACCGAATGTCAACGACACGGTCCCGCTGCCCGCAGTGGTGGGCGCATAGGTGAGGCTCAGTTGACAGCCCGTGCCGCTGCTCAAAGTGGCACACATGAACGCAGCGGGACCGCTCCACCCCATGGGTAATGTGGACAGCCCGGAGGTCACGGAGAGACTGCTCGCCGCATTGCCGTCGTCGGTCGCGAACGTGACGGCGACCGTCTGTATCGAGTTGGTGACCAGGTCGATCGGGCCGCTCGGGGTTGCTGTGCCGACCACGTTGTCGTGTGCAGTCGCGGAGTAGGGAATGCTCACCGTACCTGTCTTTGCGGTGCCCGCGTTGTCCGTATAGCTATAGCCCAACGCCAACGTCCCCGAGGTGATCGTGCTCGGCGCGTAGTCGAGCCCGAGCGTGCAGCCGTTGCCCGTGCTCACAGTAGCGCACGTGAAACTCGATGCCGTGGCGCTCCAGCCGCTCGGCAGCGAGGCGAGGGAGGTGCTGAGCGTGAGCGCCGTGGCAATGGCGCCGTCGTCCGTGTCGAATGTGACGTTGACCGATTGGCTTCCCGTTCCCGCCACTGCATTGACTTGCCCCGACGGGGCCACCGTCGCCGACACGTTGTCGTGCGCAGAGGCCCTGTAGGATATGTTCACAGTCCCAGTCTTCGCGATTCCCGCATTGTTGGTATAAGCATAGGCGAGCTGCAAAGTGCCCGCCGCCGCCGCGGTAGGCGTGTAGGTAAGAATCAGCTCGCAACCGTTGCCGGTCGCGACGCTCGCACAAGCAAGACTCGGCGCCGCGCTGTTCCAGCCGCTCGGCAATGCCGAGAGCGACGAAGTGACGGAAAATGTGAAGGCCGAAGCTCCGTCGTCGGTGGTGAACGTGACGGTCGCCGCCTGTGTTGCTCCCACCAGCGCCGTGATCTGCCCCGACGGCGCGACGGTACCGACGATGTTGTTATCGCTGCTGCTGACATAGGACACGGCAACCGTACCGTTCTTTGTCGCGCCCGAGTTGTCGGCGTACGTGAACGCGAGTGATAGAGTGCCGGAATCGACAACAGTCGGGGTGTAATCGAGCGTGAGCTGACAGCCGTTGCCCGTGCTCACCGTTGCGCAGGCGAAAGTGGTTATCGCGCTGTGCCATCCCGCCGGCAGAGAGCTGAGATCGGTGGTGAGGGCGAGCGCCGTTGCAGGCTGCCCGTCATCGGTTGTGAAAGTAATGGTCACGGACTGACCGCCACCGCCCGTCCGCGCGACGATCTGCCCCGCGGGGGAGGCGGTCCCTGCCACATTGTCTTCGCTGGTCGAGAGATACGTAAGCGTCAGCGTGCCCGTGCGGCCGGTGCCAGCGGCATCGGTGTACCCATAGCCAAATGTGAGCGTTCCGCTCGAGGCCCCGCTGGGTGCAAACACGAGATTCAGCACGCAGCCGCTGCCCGTGCTCACGGTTGCGCACGAGAACGACGCTGGTCCGGTCCAGCCGGATGACAGAGATCCGAGACCCGAGGCCACAGCCAGTTGGGTGACGCCTTGCGAGTCGCTCGGCGTGAAGGTCACACTGACGGTCTGCGTACCGCCGCTGACCACTGTCACCGTGCCCGATGCCGAGGACGTCGCGATGGCGATATTCGGTGTCGCGGCCGGACTGATCGTGCCGGTGTTCGAACTCGGCGGCTGAGACGAACTGTCCCACTGACATGCCGTCACGGCAAGGAGCGAAACAAGCAGAGGTCCTGCGATGCCGGTGCGAGCCAGCCGTTGCATCGGGTTTATCCGGATGAGCCGACAATTCCGGCCGCGCGATTAAACCTAATCCAAGATCGGCGGGACCGTGCGACTCATCACATCGCGGGCCTGGCACCATCACATAGCCCCAAACTGCGGGCGGCGTCACCCTTCCTGAAGGTTGTGGCGCAACATGGAAATGCAGACGCGCGACATCAACGAGGAGCAGTGTTGAAGTTGTTATCGCCTGCTTCGACGTGCTCTGTCGGGCACTGGTCAAGACGACCGCAGATCCACCCGAACCGAAGGGCCATAGCGCTCCAGAATTGTCTCCACGAGAGTGGCGTCATACGGGTCGAGCACGCGTTGCAAGTGACGCGCCTCTCGCCGCGCGCCAGTCAATCTGGCAATCGTGCCTTTGTCTGGTCGGGCGCGGCGTCGTTCCAGGCCGATGCCAATGCTGCAATCCAGGATGAAACATGTGAGAAGCGTGCTGGCGATGTGGGCGCTGAGTATCTTGCTGATCGTCTCATCCAACGGGTTGTCGGTCGCCATCCCTGTGATTCGGCCTGTAGGCGCAAACTGTTCGTCCCCGCCAGGGGCGAGGCTCGGCCGAGTTACTAGAACGCGGCCAGCGGGGCTCCGTTCATGGGCAACCATGGCGCGCAAATGTGCACAGTTCGATGATCACTCGCATTGATCTGCATCAATAATCTGGCCGGGCTGTTGCTTGTATCCGATCCGCGAGGTACTCGGCATCCTGCGCAACTCCGGAGAATCGACCCGATCCCCAGGTGTGCAACCAGGGCAGGCCCAGAAAATACAGACCCTTGCTACTGGTAACGCCGCGGTGATGAGCAGGCGCGCCCCTCCCGTCGAATACGGGCACTTCGACCCAGCGGTAGTCCGTCTCGAAGCCGATGCACCAGATGACCGTACGAATACCGGCCGTCACGTAGTTGACCTCAAGCGTCGATTCCCGGGGTTTCCAGACGGGTCGGTACGGTGGCTCGGACGGCGCATCGATTCCACGCTCGGCAATGTACTTGTCGATTGAAGCTCTGATGCTATTCGCGACGGCGTCGGCGTGATCGAGGTTCCTCTCGAGGTCGGAGTGGAATTCGAAGCGCGTACCGCGCAGGCCTTTCATACGGCCGTACAGGTGCATGCCTTCGAGCGCCAGGCGACGAAGGTCGATCTCGCGCCCGCCGTCGCGCCCCGTGAAGTAGTGGTTGGTCTTTTCGCGGACAGTTTCCTTCTGCGGGTGCTCATCTATCGGGATATCGTAATAGCCCGTCGCAGTCAGCCATTCGATGACGTCCTTCCCCCGGTACAGACGCGGGGAGCGGGGCGCACTACCCACGCACAAATGGACACGCCGCCCGGCCAGATGGAGATCCTCCGCAATCTGAGAGCCGGATTGACCCGTACCGACCACGAGTACAGCGCCGTCCGGAAGTGCCTGCGGGCTGCGGTACCCCGACGAATGCAACTGTAGGACCGACTCGGGCAGGCGTTCCGCAAGCCTTGGAGTCAGCGGCCTGTGATATCCACCAGTTGCCACGACGACTTGGTCCGCCGTGTACTCACCTGCCGATGTCGAAATCGCGTATCGGTCCGTGTCCCTGCGATGCAGACGAACGACAGTGACGCCCTGACGGATGGGCGGCTGAAACGCTGCGGCGTACGCGTCGATGTAGCGCACGATATCGTCTTTCAACATGAAACCGCGCGGGTCGTCACCGGAGTAGGCGAAGCCCGGCAGCTGACACTGCCAGTTAGGTGTGACGAGGCAAAAACTGTCCCAACGATTCTCGCGCCACTCGTGGGCGATGCGGTGCTTCTCGAATACTACGTGCCGGATGCCGCGCTGCTTCAGACAGAAGCTCATGGAGAGACCGGCCTGTCCCCCGCCGACGACCGCGACCGGAACGTGCGTGGGTGCGAGCGATTCTGCGGCCGGTGTGCTCACGATGTGGCTCATCAGATTTCGAAATTGACGACGCTGACGCACGCTGCCGGTGATTCGGCGAAACGGATGGCCACACGCTCGATTTCCGCGATCTGCAACTGCGCGTGTCCGCAGCCGTACCCATACTTTTGACGCACCCGTTCGCTCCCGTGCTCGAGCGCCTGGCGGCTGAGTGTCAGGAATTCATTCAAGGGATAACTGCGGCCCGCGGTCAGGAATTGCATGATGGTTGTCGAAGGCGAGTAGCAGCGGGTTTCGGACTGGTCCGGCCAGCGGATCCGGAAGTGAACCTCAGGCATGCGCGGTCTGCGCGCGTTCGGGTAGCTGAGGACCGCAGCCGGTCAGGGGTTGCTGGCGAAAATCCCACACGATTCGTTCGCGGAGGCCCTCGCGCAGGCGCATAATCCCCGAGTTGTCGCACCGGCCAGCGGCCGCACACGCAATTCCGCGCGCGTGGAAACGATCGCAAACGGCTTTGACTGATGGCTCCGCTACTGCAAGAACAAAACCGTAGCTCGGGAACGTCGAGATCAACCAACGTTCCGCATCAACATCTGCTGGTCTCGGAACGGCATTCACGTCGATGAAGCCGCCCGCGCCGGAGCATTCCAACAGCATCATTGTCGTCCCGATGACACCTGCCTGACTGATGTCCTTTGCGGCCGCGCACAGTCCGTCTTCGGCGAGGCCTGGCAGAAGATCCAGATCGGCCCGTAGCCGACTTGCCTCCGCCCCGGTGCTCGCATCCCAGTTCGAGAACGGCTCCCGATAACGTCCACGCAGATCGACGGCGATGACGAGCACATCGCCCGGCCGTGCACCGAAGCTCGTCATCAGACGAGAAGCGCGGCCCAAAACGGCTACTGAGAGCTGCTCGCGATCATTGCGTGTGTTGCTGTGGCCGCCGACGATCGGTGTGCCGTATATGTGCGCAGCCGTGCGCAGTCCATCGAGTATCGGGCGTGCGTGTTGATGATCGCGGCTCCATAAGGCATCGACGACCGCTAGTGGCCTGCCGCCCATCGCAAAGATGTCGGAGACATTGACCATCACGCCGCAGTAGCCGGCAAAGAACGGGTCGGCCTGGACGAATTCGTTGAGAAATCCCTCGATGGCGAACAAGAGCCAACCGTCGCGATCGGGCAGGGCGGCGCAGTCATCCCCGACGAGCACGCTGCCAACTTGTGTGTCGTGGTTGACCCCGGGAGGTAGCAAGTGGGGTAGAACGGACGCGATGTCGCGCTTGTGCGCAAGTCCGCGACTGGCATGCAGCGAGGTCACAATCCGGTCAAGCACGCTCAAGCCGCCGCACGTGCCGCGTTGACCAGGGCGATTTCGCTCTCGCGGCGCGGGGGATAGTAGGCGAGATCAGCCTGCATGACCCCATGCGGCCGGCCGTGCGCTGAGATCATCTCCAGCAAAGTCCAGTGAAGATGCCTGAAGAGCGGTATGTTTTGTTGCTGCACATGGGCAAGGAAGCGTCGGCAACCGCGCGCGTGCGCGGTGCACACGGCGTGGCGGATCAGCTCCTTCCCCAGTGAGGCGATGCAACGGAAGTCTGCATGGACTGCGAGTCGCGAGCCGTACCAGACCTCAGGGGCCGATTCGTGAATGCGCACGGTGCCGATCACCCGTTCCGGGATCGCGGCAACGCAGGCGATCGCTGCAATCGGAATCGCGATGTCATCGATCGCGTCGGCATCGCTGCCTTCGAACAGACTCTGCTCATCGCAGAACACTGCACGGCGCAGCTCGGTGCACCCGCGGCGCTCCCAGCAATCGGTCACATGCTTGATGCGGTAGTCGTTCGGTACAAATCGAAATGTCATATCAGTTCTCATATGCAGCGAGTGTCGAGCAGGCGCCACAACGTCCACAACCGGCCTTGATGTCGCCAGAGCGCAGATTGGCGCTGGCCAACATCCGCCCAAGCGCTGCGAGGAGCGAGCGCATGAACTGCGCGGTCGGGGCAGAGTGGCCGGCCAGTGGTGTTCCACTGAGGGGTACGAACGGCACGACGAACGGATACACGCCGATGGAGATCAGTTCTTCGCAGGTCGTAAGGATGGCTTGCTCGCTGTCGCCCAGCCCAGCCAGAATGTAGGTGCTGACCTGTCCACGGCCGAAGATATGCACCGCGGTTTCAAATGCCGCGAAGTATTGCTGGACGGTAATCTGCGCCTTTCCCGGCATGATGCGGGCGCGGACTTCGGGCGTGACAGCCTCGAGGTGCATGCCGAGCGAGTCCACGCCAGCTGTCTTGAGCCGGTGCAGCCATATCGGATCATCCGGCGGCTCGCATTGCGCCTGAATGGGAAGGTGCTCGACGGCCGCTTTCACCGCCAGAGCGCTCTCGCACAGCAGTGCGGCGCCTCGGTCCGTGAAATTCGGCGTGCCTGTCGTCATCACCATGTGAGTCACGCTGTCCAGAAGAACCGCCGCGCGCGCTACTTCAGCCAATTGTTCGGGCGACTTGTGGTTGATCGTCCGTCCCTGTGACAGAGATTCGCCGATTGCGCAAAACTGACAAGACGTGCTGCGGCGGCCGTATCGCACGCAAGTCTGTAGCACTGTCGTCGCAAGTACATCCGCGCCGTGAAGCTGCGCAATCTTCCAGTAGGGAACTCCGTCGAGTGTCTGGAGCTTGTAGAAGCGGGGCATCCTTGGCACGCGAATCTGTGCTACAGGGATGCCGCCGCGGCGCAATGTGCTGCTGCCCTCAGCATCCGGTGAGTCGGCCAGATAGGGCGAGACATGTGCGGCACTCGTGTGCACCGGAACCATGATCGTGTGGCCGTCGACGATCACCGCCTTGTGGTCTGATGGACCGGCACCGCCGCGTCGGCTCGGCGCCCCGGCATCCGGCTCAGCCAGCCGCAATCCGCGCGATTGAAGGTCCGTCACCAGCTCCTGATTCGTGTACGTCAGAGGTTGACTCATCGTGCGAACTCCGCAACGGGTCCAAAGAAATGGGGGAGGCGGCTTCCAGCTCTGGGGAGAACCGCAGGGGAGCCGCTGCTCGGCTATCGAGCTGCAGGCTCAAGAGCTCCGGCCGGGCGTAGTGTCCGACCGAGTCCATCATGCGTTTACGCTTCGTGATGAGAGAGAAGTCGAGGTCGGCCAACGCGAATCCCGCGCCCTCCCGTAGCGGCGCACACAGGTGACGGCCTTCCGGAGAAATGATCGCGGTGTAACAGCCTCCGCGCATTGCCTTGCGCAGGCCCGGATCGGGACTGATATCAGCGATCTGATCTTCGGTGAGCCACCCGGTTGCGTTGACGACGAAGCATCCGGACTCCAGGGCGTGATGGCGCATGGTCACTTCCATCTGCTCCGCGAAAATCGGGCCGACCAGCGAGCCGGGATACTGTCCGCAGTGGATTTCCTCGTGCTGCGCCATCAGCGCGTACCGCGCCAGGGGGTTGTAGTGCTCCCAGCATGCAAGGGCGCCGACACGACCGACCGCTGTTTCCACGACCTTGAGACCGCTGCCGTCACCCTGACCCCAAACCATGCGTTCATGATAGGTCGGCGTGATCTTGCGTCGCTTCAAGGCTATCCGTCCGTCAGCATCGAAGACGAGTTGGGTGTTGAAGAGACTTCCGTGGTCGCGCTCGTTCACCCCCAGCACGACGACCACACCGTGCCGACGCGCCTCTGCAGCCACTGCATCGGTGATCGGACCCGGTACCTGAACGGCGCGCTCGTACAGGCGTAGGTGTTCCGCGCCCATTGCGACCGCTGGCGTGATGAATGAGAAGTAGGGGTAATACGGGACGGCGGTCTCCGGAAAGACGATGAGTTGTGCACCTTGCGCGGCAACCTCAGAAATTGCAGCAAGCACCCGCTCGATCGTGCCGTACTCGTTGTCCAGCACGGGACACAGTTGCACGGCAGCCGCTTTGATGATTCGAGGCGCACTCATGTGAATACGCGATGGTTGGTTCAGACCGTCCAGGTGTGCATCATGAATGCATCATCCCGCCGATGGAGCAGCATCAGATCCAGCACGTCCAGCGGATTGATCGGACGGATGCCTGGGATCAGCGACGGCTCACCGTGGCCGTACAACGCCTGGAGGGCGAAGCGGCATGCGTACACTTTGCCCCCTTCTTCCATGAAGACCTTGATCTGATTGTTGAAGTTATGATGACCCGGGAATGCGTCGTCTCCGAGCGTGGGAAAGCCTCGTTGCACTCCGAGCGTCACGCCCGGTCCATACAGGAGCACGGAGGTCTCAAACCCCTTGCGCAGGAGCCGCTTCGCCTGCAACAGGTTGACGAGCCCGATGGAGCCCTCGAATGCCACGGTGTGAAACGTCACGAGCGCTTTCTCGCCCGGCTTTGCCTTGACGTCTTCGAAGACTTTCTCTTCGTAGTCCACGAAGTAGTCACCTTTCTTGTGCGCGGGCATCTGGACTGCAGGCATGAATCGCTCTCCTTCGTAAGTGTTGTGATGGGCGCCGGGCGCTTGCCGCTCTTCGCTGACTTGCCTAGCACGATGTTTGCAACCGATATGCCAGTTGTTTCACTCGGAGCGCAAACACGATGCGATCAATGCGAGACAAATTTGAACCAGCGGCAGATTTTTCGACGCAAGGGGTGTCGCCCCGTTCCCGGATGACGGGTTGACGCGAGCTGTGTCAGCGCACTTGTGAGGCATGACGGACCGGCGGCGCTCCAAAAGGGGGCGCGATGAGACTAATGGGCCATTGAGCGACACGGCGGAACAACACACATGGGAAATCACTCCACGCGCTGGATTCCGGCGATTGGCGACGTCGACAAGCCGGCCTACCAGGCGATTGCGGATGCGATCGCTGAAGACATTCAAAGCGGACGGCTCGCGGCAAGCCAGCCGCTGCCGACGATGCGCCACCTGGCGAAGGTGCTCGATCTGAATTTCACGACGGTGGCCCGCGGTTACGCTGAAGCACATCGGCGGGGGTTGATCGATTCCAAGGCGGGCAGGGGGAGCTTCGTCCGACAGATCGTGCGTTCGCAGGCGGTGCGCACACCCAGCAGCATCGGTCTCATCGACATGACGATGAACATGCCGCCCGAGCCACAGGATCCCTCGATTCTGCAAATGCTGCGGGTGGGATTCTCGGGTTTGGCAGATCTAGAGGATCCATTCAGCGTTCTGCGCTATCAGGAGTTCGGCGGGACACTCCACGACCGGGAGGCGGGCGCGCGATGGCTCGGGCGCAGTGTACCCGGCGTTCCTGCGCAGCGAGTGTTGGTGTGCCCCGGGGTGCAGAGTGCGCTGCTGGCGCTGTTCACCATCCTCGGGCGCCCCGGTGACACGATCTGTTGTGAATCCGTGACTTATCCGGGCATCAAAGGCATTGCCGCACATCTGGGAATCCGTCTCAAGGGATTGCCGGCCGACGATGATGGGATCGACCCTGACGCCTTTGCTGCGGCCTGCGCAGTCGGACCGCCGAAGGCGCTCTACGTGAATCCAACGCTGTTGAATCCGACCACGGCCGTCATGTCGCAGCAGCGGCGTGAAGCGGTGGCCGCGATTGCACAGCGCTACAGCGTGCCGATTATCGAGGATGATGCCTATGGACGCTTGCCATTGCAGGCGCCGCCTCCGCTGGCGACTCTCATACCGGAGTTGACCTTCTACATCACCGGTTTCGCCAAGTGTGTCGGGGCCGGGTTGCGAGTCGCCTACACGATTGCACCCAACGTGCGCTATGCCGCACGCCTGGCAGCCACATTGCGCACGACTGTGGTCATGCCGACGACGTTAGCCGTTGCTCTGGCCACCCGATGGATTGATGACGGAACAGCCGAGGCAGTGACATCGGCGGTTCGCGAAGAGTCGCGCATCCGCCAGACGATGGCCGCGGAAGTCCTGGGCCCGGATCGGTATGTCTCGAAGCCGGAAGCTTTCCATCTTTGGCTCACCGTGCCGGAGCCGTGGAATCGGGTCGAATTCGCGACGCATCTGCGATCGCATCGTGTCGGCGTTGTACTGTCCGAAACGTTCACCGTCGCGGACGCACCGCCGGCAGCCGTTCGTGTCTGTCTGGGCGGGCCGGTCAATCGGGAGGAGTGCAGACATTCACTCGAGATCATTGCCGATGCGCTCGAGCACTTGCCGGCATGACCTTCTGGCCGATCTCAGTCTATTTCGGCAGCTTCACCGCCAGTAAATCGACCTGCTCGATTTGCGGAGCCTTTGATAGCAACGCCGACGCGTTTGCCATCAAGGCTGCGGCAATTGGACCGGTAAGGTGAGCCTGGCGGCCGGAGTCGTCTGCGAACGCATCAAAAATTCCGAATGTGGAGGGTCCCAGGCGCAGCGCGAACCACACCGGCGTAGTGCTTTCTTGTTCGGCCAGCGGCAGCACGCTCGCGAGGAATTCCGCGACGGCAGATTCTTTGCCTGGCTTCGCCTCAAGACGCACGAGCAATGCAACGTTAAGCATGAGATTCGTCCTTCTGTGTGTCATCGGTAGGTCCAGTCTGGGGCCTGTGCTGCCTGTGCTGCTATTGGCAAAATCGTCGAAGATGGTATCGTTCCTGCCATGCAAGTGACCGTACTCGCGCTTGACGGCGCATTCGATCTCGGCTTGGCGGCGGTCCTGGACACGTTGGGAACGGCCAATGAGGTGGCGGGTACGATGGACTCTGCGCCCCCGGCGATCGAAGTTACTTTAGCCGGCGTCCGCAACCGACTGCGCACCGCTCAAGGTTTCTCCGTTCCGGTGATCGCCGCCGCAAATTCGCCTCAGCCCGACGCCGTGGTGTTGCCCGCGTTGGGCGCGAAAATGCCGGCATCGCTCGCAGAGCGACTGACGCACCGGGATGTTGTAGATGCCGGCGGCATGCTGCGTGAATGGTCGCAAGCAGGTGCGTGGATCGGGGCAGCCTGCACGAGCACGTTCGTGCTAGCCGACAGCACGCTCCTTGATGGGCATGGTGCCACCACGTCGTGGTGGCTTGCCCCTTTGTTCCGCCATCGGTATTTGCGCGTTGGATTGGACGAATCCCGCATGTTGGTGTCGTCGGGATCCTTCGTTACAGCTGGCGCTGCGTTGGCCCACGTTGATCTCGCCCTGGGGCTCGTTCGCAGACACAGCCCGGCACTCGCCGCGCTCACAGCGCGGTACCTGCTGATCGAACCGCGGGTATCGCAGGCGGCCTTCATTATTCCGGATCATCTCGCGCACAACGATCCTCTGGTCGAACGCTTCGAGCATTGGGCGCGCCGGCACATCAAAAAGGGCTTCTCATTGACCGAAGCAGCACGCAGTGTGGGCACGAGTGAGCGAACGTTGGCGCGCCGCCTGCGTACCGTGCTCGGCAAGTCGCCGCTCTCTTACTTCCAGGACCTGCGCGTTGAGCGCGCCGTACATCTTCTCCAGACCAGCACCGCCAGCGTGGACCGGATCGCCTCCGAGGTCGGTTATTCCGATGGGGTTACCCTCCGCACTCTGTTGAGGCGCAAGCTCGGGCGAGGAGTGCGCGAGCTTCGCTCGCGCACTCGGTGAGTCGCTCTGGCTATGTCAGCAGTCAGTTCTGACAGCCAGTGACATCGTCAGCCCATCGGGATCGGTGTCGAAGCGGACCAGATGCGCTGCAACAAGAGCCGCAGCCCTGATGCCCCACTCCGCAAAAATAACAGCGATGTAGCGTCTGTGGCAGTCGACTGGTGCCCGGGATGGAATAGACTCGGGGGTTTTCCTCTACATCGGGGTCTCTCGATGACTTATAACGGGCATGACGGGCATGTCCTCGACCTGGCTGCGATGATCTACGCCGCTGCCGCCGATCCCGCATTGTGGCCGGCATTCCTCGAACATTTTGCCGAAGCTGTCAGCGGTAGCGCCACGTCGCTTTTCTTGTACAGCGCGGACAACCAAATCGTAGGCGTGATGGCCTCTGCGAGATTCGATCCGGCGGATATGCATGAGTACACCGAACATTATGTGGGCATTGACTGTTGGGATGTGCACGGACGAAAGCTGATAGCCCCCGGGGCTGTTCTTTTTGGGCAACAGTTGTGCCCCGACGGTGTTCTCGAGCGCTCGGAATTGCGCGCCGGCTGTTTGCGTCCCATGGACACATTTCATGAGTTCAGCGGGATCATTTCGGTGGACGCATCGGTGGCCACTGTGATTGCGTCCCTTCGGCCCGAGGAGCGCGGTCCCTTCGACGACTCGGATACGCTGTTGCTCAAGACTCTCATGCCCCATCTTCAGCGAGCTCTGGCCCTGCAACTGCGGATCGCAACGCTGGAAACCTCAGCTGCATCTGCAATGGACGTACTCGATACGCTTCCGTACGGCGTCGTCTTGATTTCAGCAGACGCGAAAGTCCTCCTCGTCAATCGGGTTGCAAGGGCAATCATCGATCAGAATGATGGGCTGACGGTCATCCGGCAAAACCTTTGCACCGAGCGGACTGAAGATACGCGGCGTCTGCAAAAGCTCATCGGTGAGTCGGTCGCGACAAGCCGTGGGCGTGGGCTTCGCGCCAGCGGCACGATGAATATTCCGCGCCCCTCGCAGCGGTGCTCTCTTAACGTGCTGGTCATGCCGGTCCGTCTGAGGCCCATTTCACCTGCGGCGCAACAACCTGCCGCCGCCGCTTTCATCAGCGACCCGGAGTGCCAGTTCGAGAGTTCAGTTCAGACGCTAGGCCACTTGTTTGCATTGAGCCACGCCGAGGCGCGATTGGCGGCCGTGCTCATAAAAGGCTGCAGCCTGCGAGAGGCCTCAGAAGAGCTCAGCGTGAGTCTCAGCACGGTGCGAACGCACCTGAAGAAGCTCTTTGAGAAGACTGGTACCAACCGTCAAGCAACACTGCTTCGCGCTTTCCTGATGAGTCC